>PCCQ01000067.1 GCA_002731795.1 Fidelibacterota bacterium | reverse complement strand
TAAAATCATATGGTCATCCAAAGATACTTTTGTCCCCCTTTAATGGGATGTTGTGCGAATTAAATTTATCTTACCGGGAAAGCCAGTTGCTCAAGGCAGACCCCGATTCTATCGAAAGGGTAAATTTGTAGTTGCTACAGATCCTAAACCAAGTAAAGTTTACAAAGCAGATATTGCATATATCGCACAGAGAGCCAGAGAGGAAGCTGGAATTGAAGGTCTTTTTGAAGGTCCATTAGGTATGGAAATTTTGGCTTATTTTCCATGCCCTAAAAGTAAATGGAGAGTTAAAGTACCTAGAATTGAAGAGCATCATGCAAAGAGACCCGATGCAGATAATTTAGCTAAATCAGTAAAAGATGGTCTAAGTGGAGTTTTGTATCATGATGACGGCCAAATATCAGAATTAGTAGTTAGAAAAAGGATTGCAGCTCAAGGCGATGGACCTAGGATTGAAGTTGAGTTGTACAAATTGGAGCCATTAGAATGAGTTTAATCATAGACGGTAAAAAAATAGCCAAAGAAATAGAAACTGAATTAACCGCTAAAGTGAGTACAATGGAGAGTGCTCCCAGATTGTCAGTGGTTCAGATAGGAGATGACCCAGCCTCCGCATCTTACATTAAAGCTAAAGCTAATGCAGCTTCTAGAGTTGGTATTGAACTGACCCACCATCATTTATCATTAGATACTTCAGTAAAAGAATTAGAAAATCTCGTTGATAATTTAAACGAAAGTGAGGATGGCCTCATAATTCAATTACCTATTCCTAAGGTCTTAGAATCTGTTTTAGAAAGAATAAAGCCTGATAATGATGTGGACGGCTTTCATTCCGAAAATTTAGGAAAATTAGTTCAGGGAATTTCGGGAATGGTTCCTTGTACTCCAGCAGGTATTATTGAACTATTATATCGTTCTGGAAATGATCCCAAGGGCAAACACGTAGTTGTTGTTGGCCGTAGTACAATAGTTGGTACGCCACTGTCTCTTCTTTTATCTCAGAAAGGAGTAGATGCAACAGTTACACTGTGCCACAGTAGAACTGAATCCTTGCATGCGCATTGTAAACAAGCCGATATCCTAGTGGCTGCAGTTGGTAAAGCTAATACGATTACTAAAGACATGGTAAAACCCGGTGCAGTAATAATTGACGTGGGAGTTAACAGAACTTCAGAAGGGTTAGTTGGAGACGTATCGCATGATGTTAGAGATGTTGCAAGTCAGATCACTCCAGTTCCTGGAGGAGTAGGCCCTATGACAGTTGTGATGTTAATGTCGAATACAGTAAAATCAGCTCTAGAAAACTAAATTTTTGAAAAGTATCCACGGACTAGTCAACTGGCGCTGGGCTTCCTTTGATGTTAAGCTCTCGGACAATATCTTCTGGAGCTCAGGTTTCCTTTGCGCTTTACCAATAAACCAATTTATCAACCATTCTTTTCTAGTATAATTTTGGATTTTGTAAGAATTAGTTAACTCTTTACCCAGGATTTCCCAAACCTCTCTCTGGTAATCTTCTCCACATTCCAAATTAAAGTCCTTTCTATTTTCTATGATATGCTTTATTGCAGTTTTTGCAGATAGAAGGGCATTTCCTATCCCTTCTCCTGTAAAAGGATCCACTAAACTCCCTGAGTCTCCCACTAGGAGGCAACCATTACCAAACATTCTTCTCAATTTCATACCATTTTTTCTCGGAGAGCCCAAAGGTAATTGCCAAGCTTTTCCACTATTCTCTACCAATTCAGCATTCTTAAATCTCGATGCAAATTTTTCTTTTATTATATATTCCTGAAGATCCTTTAGTTTCTTATCTTTACTTTTATAATCTTCAAGTGTAATCCCCAAGCCCACATTGCACGTATTGTTGCCGACGGGAAAAATCCAAAAATATCCGGGAATAACTCCATCCACATAGTGGAATTCTATAGCTCCTTTTTCATAATCTATGCCATCTATCCCTCTCCAGTATTCTCTAAATGAAGTGCTCCAATGTTTCTTTTTGATAAATTTTTCACCGTTTATTTCAGATATGACTGTTTTAGCAACAGGACAGTTTACGCCTCCAGCTCCTACAGTTATTGGAGCATAGAACATTTTTTCTCCAATACTATTTTTTCCTTTTACACCAATTATTCGGTTGTTATCTTTACTATCAATAATCAAATCGTTAACTCGGAAGTTTTGGATAGCAAAACCTCCACTATTTTCCACTAGGCTCTTTGCTTCATTGAATAAGAACCAATCAAAATTTACTCTAGGATATACATATCCTGTAGTTTCAGAATCTTTAATTTTAACTTTTACCTTTTCTTCTTTCGTATTACTAAATATTACACTATCAAATACGAAATGTGGACTTTTTTCAAGACTTTTTAATATATTTAATTCTTCTAAATGTCTTAGAGCTTTTCCTCCTACAGCATCTCCACAGACTTTGTCCCTTGGAAATTCTTCTTTTTCTAATAGTAAAACTTTGAGTCCTTCCTTAGCAGCATAACAGGCTACTGCAGATCCTGCAGGTCCGCCTCCAACAATAATAACATCGAAGTTCACTTCATCTTTAGGAATCTTTTTAGTTTCTATATTTTTTTCCCAAAAATTATTAGCTTTGTTAGACACAATTTCGGAACTTATACCGATTAATAAACGTTTTCAATGTGGCAATACAAATTTTAAGACCTCTGCTAATCTCTCATTAATGGCAGTAGCTTCTAATGCTAATGATTCTAAAAAACATAGAATAATTGGCGCAGGTCTTTCTGGACTTTCCGCAGCAATTAACTTCGCTAAGAACGATGAGAAAGTCGTGATTCACGAATCAAGGGAAGATGTTGGTATGCAATTTCACCCTAATTATCAAGTTTTACTAAAGGAAAGTCCAGACACACCCTCTTCTGAAGCTGGAGCTAAACAATATCTGAATAGGTGGGGATTAAATCCTAAGTTTACTTTCAAAGATGCAAAAAAATTTATTTGTTCTACAGAAAAGAGAGATTTTACGATTTCATTAAAAGAGCCGTTACCATTGATTCTGCGGGGTGGTGAGAATTCACTCGAGAGAGGTCTCGCCAATGAAGCTAAAGATTTAGGCGTTGAATTTAAGTTTAAATCTAGGCCAAAGCCGAAAGCAGGAGATATTCTTTCCACAGGTCCAAAACGTACAGACATGGTTGCTTTTGGAGCATATTATGAAAATTCAGACTTTCCTAGAGATCAGTTTTTGTACATGCACGATGAAAAATATTCCCCAAGGGGATGGTATCTGTATGTAATACCGATGGATAATGATACTATCAAAATTATGAATTGTTGCTCAAAGCCCTACGCAAAGCAAGTTAGGAAATTATTGTACAAGGCGGTTGAAGAGAGAGAAATTCTTAGAAATATAGTCGATGGTGCAAAACCTACCGGTACAGTAGGCGGCCAAGGTGGTGTTGATTTCCCTAAAACTGCAATTAAGGATGGAATTTATTACACCGGCGAGGCTGCAGGTTTCCAAGATCCTTGGAGAGGTTTTGGAATGAATTATGCGATTGAATCGGGAGCTCTTGCTCAAAGAGCTATATCTGAATCGTTGGATTATGATAAATTATGGAAAAAACAGTTTCATCAAAGGAAGAAGGCAGATATAGCTCGCAGGGGAATTTTTGCACTTCTTGGCAATCGAGCATTTGAATATGGCATGAGAAAAGTAAAAGATGGAGACGAAGTTGATTGGGAAGAGATAAATCCTAGTGGCTGGAAAAAATCATTAATCTACAATACTTTTTATTCAATGGAGATGGCTAAGAAAACGGTGTGGGATTCCTGGTAATGGATCTCACTGGTTTAGTATCTTATATCATTTCAGTATTTTCAGTATTGGCAGGAGTTGCTATCTTTTTTGGAGAGGATGAATACATAGTTCCAGCTTCTGGCCGCTCCCTTCGATTGCCCTGTTCTTTTCTTTTTTGGTTCCTAGCTTTGATTTTTTGGGCTATGGCTGTCAAAGTAGAGGATGACGATAGTATCATATAATCAATTCTTTAGTCAAAAATATGTCTGACTTTGGTGTAATTCGTAATTATTATTCACAGATGCCCGAAAAAATAGATCAGGCTAGACGCGTCTTAAAGCGTTCGATGACATTAACCGAAAAAATTCTTTTCAGCCATTTAGTTAGAATTGAAAATGAACCAGAGAGAACAAAATCATATGTGGAATTACAACCAGATAGGGTAGCTATGCAAGACGCTACAGCTCAAATGGCTTTACTTCAATTTGCTTTAACAGGTCGCTCAGAAGTTGCAGTTCCTTCTACTGTTCATTGTGACCATCTAATTCAGGCTCGTGTTGGAAAGGAGAAAGATCTTGAGTATGCAAACGAAATTAGTTCAGAAGTTTTTTCTTTTCTCAAATCAGCCTCAGCAAAATATGGGCTTGGTTTCTGGAAGCCTGGCGCTGGTATAATTCATCAAGTAGTTCTAGAGAACTACGCGTTTCCGGGAGGAATGATGATTGGTACTGATTCTCATACTCCAAATGCAGGAGGTCTTGGAATGGTTGCAGTCGGAGTCGGAGGTGCCGATGCTATGGAGGTTATGGCAGGGTTACCTTTTACAATAAAATGGCCGGGAATTATCGGAGTTCATTTGTCTGGCAAGCTATCGGGTTGGGCTTCAGCTAAAGATGTTATTTTGAAGGTTTGCGAAGAATTAACAGTTAAAGGAGGTACTGGCCACATTGTAGAGTATTTTGGTCCAGGTACTACTTCAATATCTTCAACTGGGAAAGGTACAATTTGTAATATGGGAGCCGAAGTTGGAGCTACAACTTCTCTTTTTCCTTATGACAGTTCAATGGATGAATATCTTAGAGCAACAAACAGATCAGAAGTTGCAGATATGGCTAAAGAGTACTCTGAATATTTAGTTCCAGATGATGAAGTTGAGGCTAATCCATCACAGTATTATGACAGAATCATTGAAATAAATTTATCGGAGTTAGTTCCAGCGATAGTTGGACCACACACTCCTGATTTAGCAAGACCAGTTTCAGATCTGGGAGATGAGGCAAGAGAAAATGGTTGGCCAACAGATATCCAAGCCGCTTTGATAGGTTCTTGTACAAATTCATCGTATGAAGACATGGAAAGAGCATCTTCAATAGCTTTACAGGCCAGAGATGCAGGTCTGAAATCCAAAGTTCAATTTATGGTCACATCAGGTTCGGATACAATAGATAATACAATCAGAAGAGATGGTCAAATGCAAATATTTGATGATATTGGAGGAACCGTATTGGCGAATGCGTGCGGGCCATGTATTGGTCAATGGAAAAGAGAAGATATTGATAGTGGAGACGTGAATTCTATTGTCTCATCCTATAATCGGAATTTCAGTGGTAGAAATGATGGTAACCATCAAACATTATCGTTTCTTACAAGTCCAGAAATAGTTACAGCCATGGCAATTGCAGGCAGTCTAGATTTCAATCCAATTACAGATAAATTAACTGCGAAAGACGGAAGTAAATTTTTACTTGAGCCTCCCGAAGGTGAACAGTTGCCTAAGAATGGATTTTTATTTAATTTAGAGGGTTTTATTCCACCGTCAGATGGTTCTGAGCTTGTTGACTTAGATGTATCATCGAAAAGTCGCAGGTTGCAATTATTAGAACCATTTGTGGCAACTAGCAAGAAAGATTTAGAGGATTTACCCATATTAGTCAAAGTTAAAGGCAAGTGTACGACAGATCATATTTCACCTGCAGGCGTATGGTTACAATTTAGAGGCCATTTAGATAATATTTCAGATAATTGTTACATTGGAGCGCATAATTCTTTTACAGAGGAGCAAGGCACTGCAATCAATCAACTTGATGGAAACAAGGGAAAAATTCCAAAGGTTGCACGTAATTACTATGAAAATAATCAACCGTGGGCAGTTATTGCAGACGTCAATTATGGTGAAGGAAGTAGTAGAGAACATGCAGCAATGTCTCCTAGATTTTTAGGATGTAAGGTTGTTATTGCAAGAAGTATGGCACGAATTGCAGAGACTAACTTGAAGAAGCAAGGAGTTTTACCTTTAATTTTTGCAGATGAGTCATCTTGGGATTTATTGAGAGTCGATGATAGACTAACTATCAAAGGTACTGATGAACTAGGTCCAAATTCTCAAATTACTGTAGAAGCAAAGCACGCAGATGGAACTGTGGATACTTTCGTTTGTAATCACAGTATGGATGAACTTCAAGTTGAATGGTTTAAATCGGGTTCAGCTTTGAATTATTTAAGATCGCAGAATTAAAAAGCTGAGTGATTTACACCCTTTCCTTTTTCTACAGTTCCAATAACTTGAGCATGTTTTCCAAGTATTGATACAGATTTCTTAGCTTCAGCTTTGTCAACAATAATAATCATTCCCATTCCCATGTTAAACGTTCGATACATTTCCTTAGTTTCAATACTTCCTTTTTCTTGTAACCAATTAAATACCGAAGGAACTGGTAGAGGGTTATCTATTACATACTGAAAATTATCATTTACTCGACTAATATTATCTAGTCCACCGCCAGTAATGTGGGCAATTCCATTAACATTCACTTGATTAATTAATTCCATTACTTCCTTAACATAAATTCTCGTGGGTTCGACTAATTTTTTTCCTAGCTCTTTGTTTCCGTCAAATAATTTACGAATTAGAGTATATCCATTAGAATGTGGCCCGCTAGACTTTAAACCGATTAGAACGTTACCTTCAGCGATTTTTGTCCCGTCTATTATTTTGTCTTGTTTAACGTAGCCGACAGATGTTCCAGCAATATCAAATCCATGAACAAGCTCAGGAAGAATAGCCGTTTCACCGCCAGATAATGTACAGTTAGATTGCTTACATCCTTCGGCTAAACCCATTCCAATCTTAGCCATTAATTCTTCATCTGGCTTGTCTAAAGCTACATAATCAACGAAACTTAGTGGTTCAGCACCTACACAAATTAAATCATTTGTATTCATAGCAACGCAGTCTATTCCGACAGTATGGATTGAGTCCATTTCTTCTGCCAGCAACAATTTGCTGCCTACACCGTCAGTACACATTGCTAATGCACCGTCGCCGAGTTTCACTAATCCCGCAAATCCATTATCTAATTTTATGGTTTCACCGTCGCCCTTTCTATTTACTCCCTTAATTTGGGCAATGAGAGCTTCAGTAGCTCTTTCACTTGCATCAATATCCACACCAGCTTCAGAGTATGTGCTTACCATATTGTTTACATCTTGGCGTAATAATTTTGCACAACTGTGCTAACTTGATCAATGTCATCAATATTGCGCTGAACTAATGATTCAAGAATCTTCTGCCTATTTTGAGCCATTTCATCAAATTGCCTTGGTGCTACACCTGCAGCTTTAGATATTCGCTCACGTAGCTTACTTGGAACTCCAGTTTCTTCCAATTGATTGGATTGTCCGTTCCATTTGAATAATGTGTTTAACCTTGGTTTACTACCTTCTAAACCAGCTAATTCAGACACCTCAGTAATTGTTCGAATTTGCTTTCCGTTAACATTTATTCTACTTTGCATTATGATTAAATGTAAAGCATTCATCATTATAGGAGGAACTTCCATAGGAGGATTGATTAGTCTTGATACAGTCTCTTGTGCAGTATTTGCGTGAACAGTACCAAAACATCCGTCGTGACCAGTATTCATTGCAGTAAATAGAGTTTTAGCCTCTGGTCCTCTTACTTCACCTACAATTATCCTGTCAGGTCTCATACGCAATGTATTTTTCAGTAAAGAATCCATATCTACTTCAGGTTCTTCAGGTTTTGTTGAGTTAAATGTTTCAAGTTGAACATGGTGTTCATGCTTTAATTGAACTTCAGTCACATCTTCAATAGTAATTAATCTATCTTTTGAAGGAATAAATAAACCCAACACATTCAAAGTTGTAGTTTTACCGGAACCTGTACCGCCCGCAACCAAAATATTAGATGGAGCAGAACCCATTCCATCAGCGAACATCCATAATAGTGAAGCCAGTCTTGGAGACATAGTTCCAAATTTCATTAAGTTAACAACAGTTAGCGGATCATTCATCTGCTTTCTAATTGTCATTGTAGGGCCGTTCGGAGAAACCGGCGGAATTGTAGCATTTACACGACTTCCATCAGGTAATCTTCCATCCAAAAGTAAATTTCCAGGACCTACCTTTCTACCAACATATTTCCCAACTTTTTGAATTATTGAGGTAGCTTCCTCACTAGTTAACTTCACGTTAGTAACACACATACCATGTTTTCTATGTGCAACCATCACAGCTTTATCAGGATGATTGTACATAATCTCTTCAAGATTGTCGTCGTCTAGCAATGGTTTTAGAGCCCCATAGCTTGGAGATTTGACAGCTTTTGTTACTTGGTATAGAGGTCGCTCAGCATCAGGTCTTTCGACGATGTTGGCAGTCGGGTATTGTTCTATTATTCGGCCTTGTTGCATATTTATACGATTGATATCCTTAGTGCTAGTAACAGTGTAGTAGTAGCTATGAACATATACATTGGCATTCGCCATATTGCAGTCTTGGTTGTTTGTAAGATTACAGATTGCATCCAAACACCTCCAGCTCCTAACACCATCATATAGAAAAATAATGATTGATTCAATAAACTCAGATCAACGTTAAGTTCGAATGAACCAGCTTTACCACTGCCGAATACAGAGACAATTAGTCCCAAAAGAATTGGACAAATGACAGCTCCGCCCCACAGGATGAAGTTAGCAGTGCTTTGTGTTTTTGTGATTCTTTCTTTTCTCAGCATGTAAATTTCCCAAAACTCTTCAGAAATATTTTCAAGAGTAGTAGCAAAGCTTCCAGAAGAACCCAATGCCACATTGAGTATGCTTACAATTCTAATAATCATAGGCGATTCAGTTTGTTTAGCAAAATCTCTCATCGCCATTCCAAATCCATCATCTCGCATTC
>PCCQ01000066.1 GCA_002731795.1 Fidelibacterota bacterium | reverse complement strand
GATTCTTGACCATCTGCACTCTGAAGTGCTTTAGAGAGTGCCTTTGAATGCTCGTTCTTATTCAATTTAAACAGTTGTAGATGCAAGTATCCAAGTAATTTTGTTTTTGAAGTACTGTTAAATTTAAGCAAATTATCAACCAAACGAGACTTAGAGTTAAACTTTACTCCATGCCTAATAATTGCTTTTCCAGTTTCAAACTCATATCCCTTTAATTTGCTAGATATTCCCAACAGAGTACCTAAGCAAAACTCCGGAAAATTTTTGGAATGTTTTAACAAGAACTCTTTGATATCTTTATTTTTTTCGTTGCCTAATTTCTCTAATATTCTTGAATAGCTTTCGTACATAATCTCTGCGTCTCGAATTGTTTTTAACGACTTCGAAATAATACCTAGTAATTCAATTCTTCTCCAAGGTTGCTGTACTTTATCTATATCTTTACTAGCTAGTGTAATAGCCTCTTTGAGTTGCTTACTTTTTGGAGATAAATAAGGTATTAGCAAATAAAATGAAAGACTTCGATAATAAGGATCTGAAATTGACTTTACTTTCGGAAATAAATTTTCTGAGCTTTTACCTTCTTTAAGATCTCTGCGAACTTGTCGCATCAACGAAGGTGCGTGTTTTCTACTCATTATTTTATGTCTGAAACTACTGCAAAACTAATGGTTCCCGTTACTTTATTATTATCATTAAAATTTGGGAAAAAATATTGCGTAACTTTAGAGCTATGTTTGTTCGTCTTATATATTTTATGAGAAACTGTAGGTTGCATTGTCTTTATACTTTCAAAAGCTTTTGAATCTACATCTGAATAAGCTTCCCCTAAAGCTTCTGATGTTGTTTTCCCCTGGAACGTTTCCTCATTAAATCCAAACTTTGAAAGTGCTTTAGCTCCATACGAATAAATATGTCTGCCTTTCTTATCTCTGATTGATATACCATACTTTTCTGAATTAAAAGGAGTGTCTGTGAGAGACCATAATTTTGCTTGACCAATAGATCTTTGTTCAACCAATCCCTGAAATTTTAATAGTTCGAGATACTTAGCTACTGTATTTCGGCCTATGTCTAGATCTCTGGATATTTCAGTAATTGAACTTTGCTCCGTCCTCTTTTCTAAATATTCAACTATTTTAGATTGAATTTTAGCATTAAGCTCTTTTGCCATAATACTTCATCTGAAAGAAGCATTAATGCTTTGTGGTAGCGCTATGCACTAATGCTCTTTTACTACTGCCGTGCATTAATGCATAGTAATGCTTTATAATCGTAACACGGACTAAAGACCTATGGAACAATACGACGGGGGAATAGTTTCGCAGCTTGGACTTGGAGCTAGTTTTATATCTATTTTTGGATCTTTGTACATATATTTTGTAAACGAGGACCAATCATTAGGTATCTTCGTAGGTTTGTGGGCACCTACTCTAATTTTAATTAGCAGAGAAATCGATAAAATGCTCGGATGGATGTCCAAATAGTTAATGAAAAAGAAACACTATCCAGGATCAAATAGATTTACCTTATGTGGCCATGAAACCACGAAACAAGAATATGATGCTATGCTAAAAGGTATGCAAGTTAATTGTAATCGTTGTTTAGTTTTGAAAAAAAGTGCCAGTACTAAAATTTTACATCCTTTGGCATAGCTTTGTCGTCGAGAAATAATGCAGTTGTACACTAGAAAATACTTTACCAAATCTTAGGCACTAGGCTGGGTCTTTTATATACTAATTTGTGCACTAGAAAAATTATAGCACTGACATGGCCACTAGTACGTACAAATCTGAGCTTGAAGTACCAGTTCCTGTTGACCAACTTTTCAGTTGGCACGAGAACCCCGGTGCATTTGAAAGATTGACTCCTCCATTTGATCCCGTCAGTGTGAAGAAAAGGAATGGAGGGATAGACGGTGGTGAAGTTCACATTCAAATGAATTTAGGACCGATACCTCTAACTTGGGTGGCTAGGCATCATGATTATATTAAAAATCAACAGTTTTTTGATGAACAAGTAAGTGGGCCATTTGCTTCATGGAATCACAAGCACCTGTTTGAAAAAATAGATTCTAAATCATCTAAAGTAACTGATAAAATAGATTACAAATTACCTTTAGGTGTTATAGGTGAAACTTTTGGAGGAGCATTTGCAAAACAAAAGATAAAACAAATGTTTGCCTACCGAAGAAATATAACTAAAAATGATTTAACTGCTCAATCAAATTACAGTGGAAAAGCTCTTGATATCGCAGTTACAGGTGGATCTGGATTAATTGGCTCACAGCTCAAACCGTTCTTGACTACTGCTGGACATTCTGTAGAAAACATTGTCAGAGGCCGCCCGCAAAAAGGAGAACTTGGATGGAACTTAGAAGATAAAACAATGAGTAACCTCTCTGGAAAGGATGTCGTGGTACACTTGGCTGGAGAACCAATCAGCAAACCCCTAGGCGGAATGATTCCTTTACCTTGGACTAGCTGGAAACGCAAAGAAATTTTAGAAAGTCGAGTTAATGGAACAAAACTTATTGCTGAACATATAGCTTCGTTGAATAACCCTCCGAAAGTTTTGATCTGCGCATCTGCAGTAGGATACTATGGAGACCGAGGGGAAGACTTACTTAGCGAAGACGAAGAAAGCGGAAACGATTTCTTTTCACATGTTGTTAGTGAATGGGAAAAAGCAGCCCAACCAGCTATTGACGCTGGCATTCGTGTTGTTTTCCTAAGAATTGCTCCCGTTATGTCTCCATTGGGTGGAGCCTTACAAGTGCTAGGAAACGCTGCCAAACTAGGATCAAGTCCACCTGTTGCTGGGGGGAAGCAATGGTGGTCGTGGGTATCGATAGATGACGTTGTAGGTGTAATATATCACTCAATTATAAATGATAAATTATCTGGTCCAGTTAACGTAGCCTCTCCAAACCCTGTTAGGCAAGGTGAGTGGGCTTCAACACTTGCAAAAGTAATTTGGGGAAGATTTGGTAAGCTAACCGGATTAATTCCAATTCCCGGATTTGCTTTGAAAACGGTATTGGGAGAGTTTGGCGATGTTTTAGCGTTATCAAGCATCAAAGTAGATTCTTCGAAATTGATAGACTCAGGATATAATTTTAGATTCGAAAATTTAGAAGATTGCTTCAGGCATCTACTAGGTAAAAGAACCGCGGAGGAATTACAATGAAAGACATTGTAGTGATTGGTGCAGGGTATGGTGGTTTAGTTGCTTCAGCTTTGCTGGCTAAAGAAGGGCATAATGTTACAGTAATAGAAAAGAACGAGCAACCTGGAGGAAAAGCTAGCTTACTCAAAAAAGATGGGTTCCAGTTTGACATGGGTCCATCATGGTACATGTGGCCCCAAGCATTTGAAAAATTTTTTGAGGAATTTGGAGAAAATGCTTCAGACTATTTGGAACTGAAACAACTTGACCCTTCATACCGAGTCTTCTTTGATGATGGTGAAATTATTGATATTTCAAGCGATATAGAGAAAAATTACGAAATCTTTGATAGATTAGAGGAAAATGGTGCGGAAAAACTTCGCCAGTACCTAGAAGTTTGCAAAAAACAGTATGATATTGCAATGGATGGATTTGTTTATCGTACCTATAATTCAATATTTGATTTTTTCACCCCAAGTATGGTAGCTAACGGACTAAGATTGAAAGCTTTTTCAAACTATCATAAAGGAGTGAAAAAATATTTTAAAAATCATAAGGCTCAAAAATTACTTGAATGGATTACTGTATTCCTAGGAGGAGATCCAAGAAATGTTCCTGGTATGTATTGTATGATGTCTTACTTAGACCATCATCACGGAATTTATTATCCTAAAGGTGGCATGAATGGACTTGCTCAAAAAATATACGAGATTGCTTTAGAAAACGGAGTTAAATTCAAATTTAATGAAGCTGTAACCAAGATTAACGTTGAAGGAAAATTAGCAAATAATGTAATAACTGAAAATAGAGAATACTTTGCTGATTTGGTTGTAAATAATGCTGATTACCACCATGGTGAAACTCAATTATTAGAAGAAAAGAATCAAACTTACAAATCAAATTACTGGAATAAAAAAACTATGGCCATTTCTATGCATTTGGCTTACATAGGAGTAAACCGTAAAATTGATAATCTTACACATCATAATTATTTCTTTAACGAAGACTGGAATAACCATTTTGATCAAATTTTTAAAACCCCTCAATGGCCAGATAATCCTAACTTTTACGTTTGCTGCCCGTCTCGAATTGACAAGAATGTTGCTCCTGAAGGAATGGAAAATTTATTCTTTTTAGTTCCGGTTGCATCAGATTTAAAAGATTCTGATAGTATTCGAGAATCTTATTTTGATAAAATCCTAGATAAATTTGAAACTTGGACTGGTGAAAAAATTAAAGATGATATTGTTGTAAAATCACTATTCACTCATCGCGATTTCAAAAGCAGATATAATGCTTACAAGGGAACTGGTTTAGGTATGGCCCATACCTTGTGGCAAACTGCTGTATTCAGACCTAAACACAGAAGCTCTAAAGTTAAAAATCTATATTACACAGGACAGTATAATCATCCTGGCGTTGGAGTCCCAACCACTGTTATTTCTTCCCAAATTTTAGTTAATGAAATGAAAAAGGAGGGGGTGTTAGCATAGTATACGTAAGAACAAAAAATATAAAAGGCAAAAAGTACGCTTATCTTGTTGAAAGTAAGTGGGATAGCGAAAAGAAAACATCAAAGCAAAAAGTTATTGAGTATCTAGGTTCTGTAGAGAATCTGACAATAGATGATGTACCAAAAGAATATCATTCTGGCTCAGTCAGAAAATTCTTCGTTAAAAATCAAACTAAATTGGATGATAAAGTAGTTGAAAGGCAAAAAGAACTGGAAGTCTTACTAGCTAGATGCCTACAAACTGGTGATGAAGAAATGTCTTTTGAAAAAGCTGATGAACTAATCGAATTGATTGGTTTACAGCGGTTTTATGTTGATTCTGTAACTGGAGTTATGAGAGAGACTGGAAAACTTTGGGTTGATGGAGAAATTGGAATTGCTCAGGAACACATGATTACAAATATTATGAGAAAAATAATTCAACAATATAATGCTAAAATCGAAATGAAGGGGCTAGTTGAAGGCTTGGCCGTCATCTGTAATCCAGAGGGAGATGATCACAGTATGTCCAATTTAGTTCTTGAGGGACTCCTGAAAACCAGAAAATACCGAGTGACCAACATAGGTGGCGCATGGTACATGGGAGATAAAAGAGCTGTAACAAACAAAGCCATCATCGATTTTATAACCCATGCTCGACCAGATATTGTCTTCATCTCAGTGACTATTGCAAGATATTTGTTTAATGCAAAGATGATAGCTAGGGAATTAGTTAAGGAATTGCCTAATACTAAAATTTATCTGGGCGGATTAGGCACAAGAGGTATTGTAGATGGTGAATTGCAAGAAGGTATACATTTAGCCAATAAAGACACATTGAGGACGTTGAATAAATTATGAGCACTAAATTAGGCACTAATTTAACTCCTTTAAATACCTACAGAACCGAAGTAGACTCTAGTATGGCTAAAAACGTATATTCATCGGAAAATTATGGAAACCGAACTTCGACCACAAATCCAGATGAAATATTCAGAAAAGGCAGTACAACTTACTACTACAGTACAAAGCTGTTTCCTGCAAAAATAAGGAAAGAAGTAACACAATTGTACAACTTTGTTAGAATAGCTGATAACTACGTAGACGCAGTCCCACAAGATACGGAAGGATTTATGGACTTTAAAAATGAGTATTATCGCGTTCGCGATGGAAAAACATCTGATAATGAAGTAATTACTGAATTTGTCGATCTTTCTAACAAAAAAGAGTTCAAAACTGAATGGATTGAAGCTTTCCTATACTCCATGGAAATGGATACTAGAAAATCAACATATGAAGATCTCGACGAGTTAGATACATATCTTTACGGTTCAGCTGAAGTTATTGGTTTGATGATGAACAAGGTAATGAATATTGATAGCAATGCAGATGATTCTGCAAGGTATTTGGGAAAAGCTATGCAATTTATCAATTTCATAAGGGATATTGATGAAGACCTGGATCTGAAAAGAACCTACTTCCCTGTTGAAGATTTAGAAGCGTTCGGCTTGTCTGGCTTAACCAGGGGAGAAGCCAGAAGAAAGCCCAAACAATTCAAAGCTTTCATAAGATCACAGATTCATCTATACTTCAAGTGGCAAAAGCGTGCCGAGTTAGGATTCGAGTTTATTCCTAAGAACATGAGAATTGCAGTTAAAACTGCGTCTGATATGTACCTTTGGACTGCAAAAGAAATTTACAAAAATCCTTTTATTGTCTATGACTTAAAAATAAAACCAAGTTGGTCAAAAGTTCTACTTAATGGCTTAAAAAATACTGTGAAAGCATACAATCCTTTCAATCGCAGCAGAATTCCAAACCCACTAGGTGAAGAAAAAACTGCTTTGTGATGTTCAGTAAACTATAAAAATCACGGCAAAATAATATATTCATGATAAGTGTAACCGATATTGCTGCTGAGAAACTTTCAAAGGCTCAAGAAGGGCAAGACATGGCTGGTAAAATGCTCCGCATCGGTGTATTCTCTGGTGGTTGCAGTGGCGGTTATCAATACGCTTTAGGGTTCGATGCGCGAAGCGATACTGATTCTGTATTCAAATCAAATGGTTTAGAAGTGATTGTTAAAACTGAAGATGTTGAAAAAGTCAGTGGAACTGAAATTGATTACGTTATAAGTGAAATGGGCGAAGGCTTCAGGGTGAATAATCCTAATCCTGCGCCTGAAGGTGTTAAAGGTCAGTGCAGTTGCGGCTCGAGTGATAGCTGCTGCTAAGATAATAAATGAAACGAAATACGTTATCTGAGCAAGTCTTTTCCGTAGTTGTTGGTTTAATATTTGTATCCAGTTCATACCTTCTTATAATTCAGGAATCTATTGACGAAGAATATGATATGAGGGTCCCTGTTTGGGCTAGAAGTCAACTAGACTATGATACTTCACAACCTTATAGTTTTGTTCTAAATCAAGGGACTTATCAACTAATGGAAACTGATAATGAATTTGATTCTATTCATGTTATGATTCCTTATAATCTTCCTTTAAGCGAGGGCGGAGCTGCTGCCACTTGTCAATTTGGTGGAGAGTGTCCTCAAATTAGTTTGGCCTATTGGAGGCCTAAAGTACCTTCAGGGATGAAAGTACCAGTAATTGCTGAATTCGGACCTTACTTTGGAGAAACTTCAGCCTCGACACCGGATGTTTCTCAACCGGGTAGCTGGTTGGGTGTGAGTGTTATTCAAAACCTTTTACCTCATGGATTTGCTTTTGCACAAGTATCTGTAACTGGTACTGGAAGCTCTAACCATTGTATGGATTTGATGGGGTTTGCTGAGCAAGAGGGAATCAATGCTGCCGTTGAATGGTTAGCAACACAAGAATGGTCAAATGGAAATGTGGGAATGATAGGGAAGTCCTATGATGGTTCTACTCCATGGCAGGCTGCAATGTATGGAAACGAATATCTAAAAACTATAGTCCCTATTTCAGGACTTATTGGGGTCAGAGAGCTAATGTGGAAAAATGGATCGTCTGAAGCCCGTGCACCTTTCATGCACAATGTTGTTTATGGATCGTATGGCTATGAGGCTGACAAAGAAGAACAAAATTTGCAGAATGCATGCCCAGACTACTTAGCTTCTAGTTTGTACGGAGGTGAAGCTTACGTATTCGGAGGTAGTGAAGTTAGTGGATATTGGGATGAAAGATACTTCCTTGACCGTGTTTTACAGAATTACAGAGGCTCTGTCTATATTGTACAGGGATTCCATGATTGGAATGTTGATCCTCATATGGCAGTTCCTGTAATTAACACACTATTAGACACAGGGATTGAAGCAAAGGTTTTGATGGGGCAGTGGGATCATGATTATCCTGACAGGCCTGACTATCAAAAGCAACGTTCTGATCCTGGAAGAGGGTCTGAAGCTTACCCTCAAATGGTTCGATTCGATTGGATGCAAGACTTGCTAGAATGGTTCACATATTATTTACAAGAAAAAGGGCCTAAGCCAAGCTTGTATTTAGAAATACAAAATAACCGTGGCGAATGGAGAGTTGAAGAAAGATATCCTGCTAAAGACTCCCGCATTATAGAAATGCCATTAGGTGGAAATAATCTTAGCTTGGTTGCTGAAAGTGCATTAGGTACAAGTGTTTATCCTGGAATGGAAGCTACAGATGATCAAGTAGTCTTTGAAACCAATGTATTTAATTCAGATTTTAGATTTGGTGGATTGCCTCAGTTACATCTTGATGTTACTCCAGCCGGTCCTGGAGGGTCAATTTATGCATTGATGGAAGATTGTTCTGCTGAAAATGAATGCATTCATGTTGGTCACGCCATTATGGACTTGAGATATCATGAGGGCGGTACCGAATATCAAAATATAATTCCTGGTGTAGAAATTAGGGCTAAAATGGAATTTTTCGCTATGGACGTTTTAATTCCCGAAGGGCACAAAATTCGTCTTTCTTTAAGAGATATTGGAGAAGATTATCTTCCTCCAAGTACTGAAGCTGCTGTTGATATTGATATTAGTGGCAATAGTGTCCTCAGAATTCATGAAATAAATACTGATGAAAAAATATTTTTCGTGCCTCCTGTATGTATGCATGAAGATTGTTTGTCTGAATAAACAAACTATATATCCTAGTAATAATGATATACAATAATGCATAGAAACTTGTCTATGAACAAAATGCTAAACATCTCCGTAATTGCATTGTTTATAGCTGTATCATTCGCAGGATGTATAGAAAATGATGAAAATGATATTATATCTCCAAATGATGTTGTAGTCAACCCTGTTACTCTAGTTGCAGGCGAATTCCAACCTTTGGTGATTTCCGCAAAGCGTGATGTTTCTGTTTTCATCCCCCATATGGTAGTAGACCCTGCATCAAATTACCTTCAAAATGGAACTATTTTGGACATGAAAACAGGGGAAACAAAGCAACTTACAATTCTTGCCCCTCCTAGAATAGACACTGCATTTATCTTTCTGTCTAAATATGGAACAGAGGTATGGTCAATCAGAAATCCGAGTGAAAGCTGGAACGACTGGGTAGTGAGAGGTGGAATGAAACAAGAAGGTCTGGCTGTGTCAAGAGTTGAACCTGAAGAATACGCCTCATTTTATACTCTAAATTCAACTGAGGAAAAAGCGGGCAACAGTGTTCCTGTCAAGATTAATCTAAAACGTGAAATCTCTGCTGCTTACACTGTGGACGAAGGAAGTCTATTTTCGAGAGGATTTGTTGATGGACGAACTGTGTTCAACAGTATAGCTCGTATTTCTGACGAAACTCCAGATATTTTAGACCCTGCAGATGGAGCTGTCGGATATTTAGACAGATGGGCAGGACAAGGAAACTTAGCTTACGAAGATGCAGCCCAATTTTTGATTGCCGAAATGACTTCATACGGACTCAGAGTCGAGGTTCAAAGGTTCGCAATAGAAGATGTGCTAGGAAATGTCAATCCAGAAGCTTACAATGTATGTGGATTCCGAGATGGAACATTATATCCAAATGAATGGTTAGTTTTTGGAGCTCATTTTGATATTGCTCCGCCAATAAATGGAGGGCTAGTAGACCCACACATAACGGGATCTAGGACCTATGGAACTCGAGTCGGAGCTTATGATAACACTGCAGGAACATCCATGGTTCTTGCTGCAGGAGAGGCAATGGCTGCCATGCCGTATGACACTCGAAGAACAATGGTCTATTGCTTATGGTCTGGTGAAGAAGGTGGATTACGTGGCAGTGATTACTGGACAGATACGCTAGCTGATAGATATCCCGATGTAACTGTTATGAATTATATTAACTTGGATATGGCAGGTGTTAACTGGCCAGGAGGTGGCGGTGCTCCATGTGGTGGAGAACATGGAGGTGGTGACGGAGATTGCGACCCAGATCCACAGCCTGATACTGATGGTTATCCCAAAGATAGTGAAGTATGGCCAATGAGAATCTACATTGGCCCTTCAATAAATTATAATAAACTAGATCAACCAGATCTTGTATTTCTCAGCCAGTGGATTGGTTCCGACGCAATAAATGTTTCAATGCAGCAAGACATACTAGTTGGGGCTGATAATAATTCAGAAGATACATGGAAATATGATGTTTGGATTGAGCAAAATAGGCCGGAGATAATAATCTATGAAGATACTACTGCTAGAAGTGACCATGCTTCATTTCAAAATAATCTAGACACTATAACTCTAGGATTTGGTGGTTTAGTCGATGGTTATTGGTGCTACCACCAAACATGTGATACTGTGCAAGAAATGATAGACTGGATGGACAACGAAGCTAGAGGATATGGAAATAATGCTACAGGCCTTAACAATCTAGTTAACGCGTTGGACATGATTACTTGGTGGGCAACCTATAGCTTTTTTCATATGGATGAAAAACCTATTTTGAATGCCTATCTTTAAGAAAGGGAGTGGTTCTGAGGTAAGGAATTAGGGTTAAAAAATGAACATTCTAGCTGTAGATGACGACAATGCCGTGAGGATTTCTCTAAATGTTATGTTTAGAAAATGGACGGACATAAAACTCGAAGTTGCCGAAGACGCTAGAAGTGCACTAGAGAAATTGGCTGTTAACGAATACCTAATGATGTTTTGTGATATTGACATGCCTGGAATGAGTGGTCTTGAGTTACTTAAAGAAGTTAAAGAAAAGTATCCAAAAATGCCAGTTGTCATGCTGACAGGAAATCAAGATATTAAAACTCCAATTCAAGCATTTAGAGACGGGGCCATGGATTATTTACAAAAGCCAATGCAAACCGCAAGCGTCCGAGAAACAATAGATAACGCTATAAAATTTGTTGAAGAAGAAGCAAAAAAAGAAGAAGTAATTGAACTTGATGATTTCAAAAAAATGGTTGAAAACTTTTCATTAGAAAAGGCTGGATTAACTGAATCTGGATCCAGAACCGCTGAATTTAGTAAATTAACAAGAATTCTACAAGAAAAATTGATACATCCTAGTAAGAGAGGCAGAGTGCATAATATTTTTCTTTTAACGAAATCAGGAATTGTAATTTCAAATTTATCAACTAGTAATGTAGAAGAAGAAGACAGCGATATAATGGGAGGAATGTTTACGGCCGTAAAAGATTTCATGGAAGATGCCGTTAGTTCGGACAAAAATGATTCGTTAAATGATATTACCTTCGGAGAATTCCACATTAAATTCGCTTCTGGTGCATTTACTGATTTGGCTGTAGTATATTTAGGTCAATTAGGTCAAAATGCAGAAGACTCTGTAACAGATTCATTGATAGCTTTTGAACTAGAAAATATGGAAACTTTAGAAAAATGGAACGGAGATAAAAGCCTTTTGAAAAATTCTGATAAGCATTTGGAAGATTTATTCGAAAAAATCGATAAGGGAAAAAATGCCGAATAAATCATCCGACAAAAAATTAAAATTACAATTAAAGGAGATAAATAAAAAACTCGAAGAGGCTGTTAAGTTTCCTCAGGCAAATCCTCACTATGTAGTACAAGTATCATCTGAGGGTGAAATATTATTTGCCAATAAAGCCTCTGAAAATAGTATTTTTAGTAAACTAGATAGCTTAAGAGATAGAAATAAAATAATTGATTTTCTAAAAACTATGAAAGCTGCACTTG
>PCCQ01000065.1 GCA_002731795.1 Fidelibacterota bacterium | reverse complement strand
TAGTTGAAAATCTTAACATATAATTTTGAGAACTAATCAAATCTAATTGGGCTGTCAATCAAAACATTAACTTTCATTGACAGTTTAAAAGGTAGCTATAGTAAAACAATCATATATTTTTCAATATTTTTAATATTATTAATATGATTCGCTGTAAAAAATTTTTAATTTAATACATATATGATCTATACAGGATTTTATATTATTTCAAGTTTATTTGTTATTCACAAATTCTCAACCTTTTCTAAAATTAATTTAGGTATTATTGTTGGTCTTATGCTACCCGACTTAGATATACTCTTCAAATATTTAAACAAATCTGAGAATTTACATGGTGGCCCTCTTCATAGCATAATTCTAGCTTTAAGCATATTTATATTTTTACTTATAATTAGTGAAATTAAAAAAATATATTTAAATAAAAAGATAGTAAACGGACTTTTCATTGGAATTGTTAGTCATATTTTTTTTGATATTCTTATTTCTGGACAAAAAATTTTATTCTATTGGCCTCTTCCTATAAATCCAGTAGATTCGCTATTTAATTTAAAAATAAGTTCTAATACCCTATATATTTTATCTTGTTTACAATTTCTTATTTATAGGTATATTGGTCATAAATTAATTGTTCTATTAATTGATTCTAACTTTCCAATTCTAAACCAAGGAAAAGCAATTAATCTGATCTCAAATTTCATGAAAATTCAATTTCTTTTCTTTTCATTGTTCTTATTGTTATTTGTACTAAAAATAAAATATTCAAGTTTGCTAATTGATTTTTCTATGTTATGTTCGATTATATTTTCGTTATATTGTTTATATACATTAAAAGATATTTTTAATAAGGAAGCAATCATTGGACAATAGTTTATTAGGAATTTTCACTAAATTTTTTACTTACTCATCTATACAGGCAAAAATAATTGCTACTATTATCGCATTTATTCTCTTTTTTGTAATAAAAAAATTAATATTGAGAATTGTTTACAATACTACTGAAAATGTAAAGACAAGATATCAATGGCATAAAATTACCAGTTATATATCTTTTTCATTAATTTCTATTATTATAGCAAATATTTGGCTTGAAGGGATTGAATCAATAGCAACTTATTTGGGACTTGTGTCTGCGGGTGTAGCAATTGCTCTTAAAGAACCCTTAACTAATTTAACTGGATGGTTATACATAATTTGGAGAAGCCCTTTTGATGTGGGTGATAGAATACAATTAGGTCATGAAACGGGAGATGTAATTGATACCAATTTATTCAACTTTACTCTTATGGAAATAGGAAACTGGGTAGATGCAGACGACCATACTGGAAGATTAATACATGTTCCCAATGGTCTTATTTTTACCGCTACGCTTGCTAACTATGGAAAAGGTTTCAAGTATATATGGAATGAAATGCCAGTACTTGTTACTTTTGAAAGTGACTGGCGAAAAGCAAAAAATATATTATTAAAAATTGTACATGAGAACTCAATTATTCAAACCAAAAGTGCTGAAAAAAAATTCAAAGAAGCAAAAAAAGTATTTATGCTTAAAAAGCCAGATTTAGAGCCTACTGTTATTACGAAAGTTGAAGACAGTGGCGTAGAATTAACTTTAAGATACTTGTGTCGACCTGACATGCGACGGGAGACAGAACATAAAATCTGGGAAGATATTCTTGATAAATTTGATAAATATGATAATATAGATTTTGCCTATCCTACTCAACGTAGAACACCATAGATTTAATATTTTATAATAAAGTAAATTAGAAATTAAAAATAATGAAAATAGCTAAATATAAATATAAAGATAATGTTTCTTTTGGCCACTATGCTGGATCGGGGAAAATAATAGATTTAGGTAGTAGTTTCATTGATATATTTGATTTATTAGAAAATATTAAAAAAGTGGATACCTTTTTAAAGTCTGATAATTTATTAATTCTAGATATTAATTCATTAGAGCTATTACCTCCACTAAAACCAAGATCATTAAGGGATGCATACGCATTTAGACAGCATGTTGAAACTAGCAGAAAAAATCGCGGGCTTGAAATGATTAAAGAATTTGATGATTTCCCAGTTTATTACTACAGTAATGCAGATGCTGTGATGGGTCCTGGAAATATTAATATTGATAATGTTTTCATGAATAAGCTTGATTTCGAATTAGAAGTTGCAATTTTAATAGGAAAAGAAGGTATAAATATAGATTGCAAAGAAGCTGATAATTATATTGCAGGCTTTATGATCATGAATGATTTTAGCGCTCGTGATTTACAGATGGCAGAGATGAAACTAAATCTTGGCCCTGCAAAAGGTAAAGATTTTGCTACTACAATAGGGCCTTTTCTTGTTACTCCTGATGAATTAAAAAATCAAATCACACCTACAGAAAGTGGTAATAAATTATCTTTAAAAATGGAATGCTTTATAAACTCAAAAAAAATATCAGAGGACAATTTAATAAATTTGAGTTGGACTTTTTCCCAAATCATTGAAAGAGTTTCTATGGGTACAAGAATATTCCCAGGAGATGTCATTGGATCAGGTACTTGTGCAACTGGTTGCTTTCTTGAATTAAATCAAACTAATGAAACTCAATGGCTTAAAAAAGAAGATATTATTGAGCTTAAAGTTGAGTCTCTTGGCACCCTTAAAAATACCATTAAATAATTTACTTAATTAAAAGTAGAAACAAATATTTACAATATACTTTTTGTTAATATTTACTATTTTTTATAGCTTTACATGAACATCAAGAGAAATCGAATGAAAAATAAAATTTTACTTATCGTATTTTCATCCATACTAGGTTTTTATAATAATGACAAAAAGATGGTTGAAATTAATTTTAATGACGTAAAAGATCTTGATATTCTTGTAAAAATGGATATAGATCTTGATCATCATAGGACATCAGAGAGTGTTCATGCTCATGTAAATGAAAATCAATTTAATACCATCTCAGCATTAGGATTTAACATTAAATATATTCCTAATCAAGCAAGACTTTACTATGAAGAGCTCATTGCTGATCCTAATTATTTAGAAAATCCAATGCGTTCATATCATAATTATAATGAATTAACTGATTTTTTAATCAATATAAATAGTGAATTCCCAGATATAACAAATTTATTTTCAATTGGTCAATCTGTTCAAGGAAGAGAACTATGGGTTCTTGAAATATCAGATAATCCAGGTATAAATGAGGTTGAACCTGAATTTAAATACATTGCAAATATGCATGGAGATGAAACAGTGGGTCGGGAGCTTTGTTTGTATTTAATTAGTTGGTTTGTAAATGGCTATGGATCTGATGATCGTGCAACAGATTTAATAAATGATACATCTATATTTATTATGCCAAGTATGAATCCGGATGGATTTGAAAATGGAAGCAGATATAACGCTAATAATGTCGATTTAAATAGAGATTTCCCTGATCAATTTAATGATCCGAATAATTCATTGGCTGGTAGGCAGCCTGAAACACAAGCTGTTATGGAATGGACATGGCAGCGTAATTTTGTTTTATCTGCAAATATGCATACGGGCGCACTTGTTGTCAACTATCCTTTTGATGGCCCAAATACAGGCGTTTATTCAGGTGCTCCAGATGATGATGTTTTTGTTCATATTTCAACCTGCTATGCTGATGCACATCCAAATATGGAATCAGGAGGTTTTCAAAATGGTATTACAAATGGAGCTCAGTGGTATGCAGTTTTTGGAGGCATGCAAGATTGGAATTATGTTTGGGAGAGTGACTTTGATATAACTCTTGAGCAAAATGAAGTAAAATGGCCTAACTCAAACCTACTTGATGGCCTTTGGGAGGATCATAGAGAACCAATGATTGCTTACATAGAACAGATACATCAAGGGTTAAGAGGAGTAGTTTTAGATGATAATTCAAATCAACCTTTAAATGCAACTATAGCCATCGAAGGTATAGATCATGATATTTTTACCGATCCACAGAATGGTGATTACTATCGTCTTTTAACTCCTGGTCAATATATAGTTAATGTAAATTCATTTGGTTATCTACCTGCAACTCAAGCAATTAACATTCCAGATGATGGCTATTTGGAAATTAATTTTAGTTTAACTCCTGACCCATGGTTAGATCAGGCTGAAATTGAAGATTTTGAAGCTAATGGATTCAATAATTTTGAATGGAATTTATCTGGAAATTCAAATTGGACTATAGATTCAGGTACATATATTGAAGGTAATTACAGCTCTAAATCAGGTAATATAGATAACAATCAAGAATCAACCATTAGTATTACACTTGATGTAGTTGAGGATGGTTTTATTTCATTCTATAAAAAAGTATCATGTGAGCCAACCGGATCTCAAACAGGAAATTACTATGATTATCTATCTTTTTCGATAAATGATAATGAGATTAATAAATGGGCTGGAGATATTGACTGGTCCTTTGAGTCTTTCCCTGTTAACGAAGGAATAAATAATTTTAAATGGAAGTATGTAAAGGATCAAGGAGTTGTTAGCGGTGAGGATGCTGCATGGATTGATTATATTGTATTTCCACCATTAGAAAGTAATGATCAATGTGCTAGTGGCGATATAAATCAAGATAGTTCAATAAATATTCAAGATATTGTTTTGTTGATAAATTTAGTTCTTAATCCACAAGATCCTAGTCAACAGGAATTATGTTTTTCTGATTTGAATCAAGATAATGTTCTCAATGTCCTTGATGTAGTGCTACTTGTCAACCTCATTCTAAACTAAACTAATTTCAATCAGGAAATAATCATAGTTTAAAATTATTTACACGTTTTGCACGTTTTTTCTTGCATTTTAATTTTAGCCTCATTAAATTAATCGTGCAAAACGTGCATAACTATGATGAAAATTAAAAATATTATTTCAAGTATCTCAGGCAGAAAACAAGTTATTATAGCTTTAACTTCCTCCTCCCTTACAAAGCTATTTGTTAATCTGTCTGAGATTTTGAATACTTTTTTTAAAGATGTGTATTCAATTTTGTCTCAGGTAGCTCCTATATACAGTTCGCAAATACTACTTCCTTGCTCATCCGCAAATAACCGCTTGCTGCCTGAGACATATAATTTATTTAATTTAGACACAACATTATCTCAGGTAGCCTACACTTACAGTTCGCAAATACTACTTCCCTCCTCATCCCAAAATAACCGCACGCTACCTGAGATAAAGTATAAAAAATATTAACTGTAATGTTGATTGACTTAAGAAATTCATTTGATGTAAATCATCTTGCGATAAGCTTTGCTTGCCTGATATTTATTTTGTTGATCACTAATATTTATAAAGTTTCATTATTACAAAAAATTTTATTGTTCTCAATATCAATAAATCTATTTTTCTTTAATTTTTTAGCAATAAATAATAATTTTTACGACATTAAAAGTCATTTACCTCTTCATTTATGCTATTTAACTGAAATTGGTATATTATTATCATTATTTATCAGAAATCATAAGTTTACAACTTGGATGCTTTTAAATGCGATGTTTGGAGCTATTACAGCTTTGTTGAATTCAAATCTTGATTCAAGTAGTTCCCTAATTGAAAGGCTCCATTTTTTTATTTCTCATTCAAATTTAGCCTTATTTACAATTATTTTATACAAATCTCAATTCAAAATAAAGTATTCAAATTTAATTTTCAGTATTAACGCAAACTTAATTCTTGTTTCTGTTATTCATTTATTTAACTACTACTTTAGTACAAACTATTTATTTACTTTGGCGAAGCCTAAGGGAATAAATATTTCTTTTCTCTTACCTGAATGGCCATTCTATTATTTTTTCCTAATAATATTTGGCTTAGCATCATACTACATTACTTTTATTTTATTTAACACTAAAAGCAAAATATTTCAATAAGGAGCTATTATGGAAACTACTCTACCAATTATAATATCAAGTTCTATTTTATTTTTTGTTGCAAATTTTTATTTATTTTTTCTAAATGTCAAAAATAAAAAATAAAATTTAATCATAAAGGGAGGAACAACATGAATATAGTAATAATCGGTGCTGCAGGAGGTATTGGCAGTGCTCTATGCAATCATTTTTCAGAAAACCATAACCTTTTTATGGGTTCTAGAGATGAAGCTAATTTATCTAAGTTAAAAGATAGTATAGTTTCAAATAATAAATATGATATTTCAACAGTTGACGTGACAAATTTTGATTCAATTGAAACTTTTATGTCAGCAGCTCATAACTACCTTGGTAGTATTAATTATATAATTAATTGCTCTGGATCTTTATTGCTAAAACCTGCACACATTACCTCTGAAAATGATTTAGATCAAATTTTCAAAACAAATGTGTATAGTTGTTTCGGAATAATGAAATCTAGCTATAAATTTTTAAGAACTAATGGTGGAGGTATAATTTTATTCTCAAGTGCTGCATCAAAAGTTGGATTAAAAAATCATGAAGCTATAGCTAGTGCTAAAGGAGCAATTTCATCTTTTGTAGTATCTGCTGCATCAACCTATGCATCAAACAATATAAGAATAAATGCTATAGCACCAGGATTAGTTGATACTCCTTTAACAAAAAGAATTACTAACAATAAAGCATCCTTAGATTATTCTAAAAAAATGCATGCTCTAGATCGGATTGGAAATCCAGAAAACTTTATTCCACTTTTAGATTCACTGGTTGATGAAAGATCAGACTGGATAACAGGTCAAACATTTTTTATTGATGGTGGTCTATCAAACATTAAATAGCATAATAATTAAAATTTTGTAAAAATTCTAAAAAAAATTTCTAAATTTTAGTCTATTGTAATTCATTCTATAATTCATAATTTATTTTAGATAACTATTATATATATGAAATTTACCAAACCCAAAATTTTAATAAGCAAATGTCTTGAATTCGATGCTTGTCGATTTGATGGTCAAATGATTAATAGTAATTACATAAAGAAATTAAAAAATTGCATTGATTTTGTAACCATTTGTCCAGAAGTAGAGATTGGGATGGGAACACCAAGAAAACCTATAAGAATCGTTGAAGAAAAAAATCAAATGCTTTTAATACAAAGAGATTCAAAAATTGATTATAGTAGTAAAATGAATGATTTTTCAAACAACTATCTATCACAGATTAATACAATTGATGGTTTTATTCTCAAAGCAAATTCTCCATCATGTGGCATCAATAATGCAAAAAAATATCATAAAGATAACCCTGCTCCAATTGGAAAAACATCAGGGTTATTTGCCTCAGAGGTAATTAATTTATTCCCTGATCATCCAAAAGAAGATGAGAAAAGACTTAATAACCCTTTCCCTGCTGAACTTATTGAAACTGATAACTCAAGATTTTTTTAATTCGATAATATGATCTATAATCAGTCAGTAAATATTGAAAATAGAAATATTGAAGAGGTAATCAATTCATTTCATAGAAAAGATTTTATAAAATTTTTAATTTCATTTCAGCCAGTCAAAATAATAAAATGGGATGGGATTGAAAACAACTTAAGTGCTCATTTAAAATTTTGGCTATTTAAATGGCATACATTTATTGTTATACATAAAAATTATAAACGTAAAGAGGATTCTCTCTCATTTGTAGATAAAGGAATTACTCTCCCCCTTGGTATTACAGAATGGAATCATCTTCATGAAGTTAAATACTCAAATAATAAAATTGTAATTAGAGATAGCATAAAATTTAAACATAGATTCTATATTTTTGAGTTTATGCTATATCCAATACTCATTAGTCCAATAATAATGAGAAGGTTTTTATATAAAATTTATTTTAAAAAAATTTAAAATTTATTTATTCTTTAAATCTTTATTGGATGGATAATAAATATGCTCAATATAGTTATCATCTAAATCTTTTGTATAATATGAAATCGTACCATCTCTGTGTTTTATAGCATTTTTATTATTTAATGCTGACGAATCTAGTACAGCAAAATGATCTGGATGCTGATCATTTGTCACCAAAGCAATTTTAATATTTTCAAACTGTAAAAAAGCCCACGTATCATCAGCATAGATGACTTCACACGTGTAATTTTTCAAGTACCATGATACCGATTGACTAATATCATCTACCTGAATTGCTAAATGATCAATAGTATTTAGTTTTGATGAATTCATAATATCGCCTTTAATTTAATAAGAGTCATTAACTTAGAAATCCAAGCAATGGTCCTAATCCAGTTCGTAAAGATTAGTTTATTAATCAATGAATAAGAATGATTAGATGAAAGTTTATTATGGATCGGAACTTGTATAAAAAAAGTACTACCCCAAATAACTAACAGTAAAATATTTGAAGCAAATAAATAAAAATTATTTAAAATAGTATTCAAAATGATTGAGAGTAAAACTTCGAAAATCATTAAAGGTATTACAATAAAACTAATTCTTTTAGTGTAAGAATTATAATAATCATAAAAATCACTTTTACTTAGCTTTAGTAAAAGAGGATATGATAATATCTGAGTCATCAAAATTACTCCAACCAAAATAGAATTAATAATAATTAATAAGAATAAAAAATTCATAAATAATTAAAAGCCCTCTCCTGAAAAAAATGATAATTGATTTTCGACGAGAAAAAACAAGAACCTCAGGAGAAGGCTTAACTCGAAGGAAGTATTGTAATGCTCGTTTTGCACGTTTTAATTTAG
>PCCQ01000064.1 GCA_002731795.1 Fidelibacterota bacterium | reverse complement strand
GGTGTACTATCCTCAGGTACAATTGAGGTAATGGATATGCTTGCCGTTCCTGAGGAGTATAATTTAACTCAGAACTATCCAAATCCATTTAACCCATCGACTACAATATCATTTAGTATTCCGTCTGAGGGATTTGTACAGGTAAATGTATATGATATTACTGGACGATTAATTACTGGACTAGTAAATGGTAATTTAAGTGCAGGTTATCATGATGTTATCTGGGATGGTACGGATATGTTTGGTTCGAATGTTTCAGCGGGATTATACATATATAGTCTGCAGGCTGAGGGTGTATCATTAACCCGTAAAATGGTATTAATGAAGTAAGTCTTACATACAACTTGAATTATAAAAAAAGGGTAGAATATTCTACCCTTTTTTTATAATCTCTTTTCTTTTATTACATAAAGTTACAAATATTATCTGTTAGCGCTTATATAAGTTTATTAATTTCCGAAAGTGCGCGTTTTCTGTAGATTTTTAGGTTATATTAGAAATCAAATAAAATTTTTTAATAAGAAGGAGAGGGTATGTCAATCTATAAATTCATAAGCATTATTTCAATATTTGCGGTTTCATTTTTATTTCCGCAAGATGTTTCTCTTAGCTTGAATGGTAATAATCTTAACTATGAAAGCTCAGCAGATATTGCTGGGTTTCAATTTACTCATAATGGATGTGTTTCTGGTGCAAGTGGAGGGGATGCTGCAGAAAATGGATTTACTTTATCTGCAAGTGGAAGTACTGTTTTAGCTTTTTCATTCACTGGTGCAGTGATACCATCAGGCTCAGGAACTCTTGTAGAGCTCACAGGTGACATTTCTGATACGTGCTTATCAGATTACATTTTCTCAGATTCTAGTGGTGAAGCCTTAGATGTTATTTTTGATGAAGGCACTGCAGATGATGGTGGTAATGATAATGATAGTAATTGGGATGGGGATCCATGTTCAATGTCAGATAATACGTTATATCTAAATGGAAACGATGTTTATTATAATTCTTCTTCAGATATAGGTGGTTTCCAATTTAATGTTGATGGTACCACGGTAAATGATGCTTCAGGTGGTGATGCAGCAACAGCAGGGTTTTTAATCAGTACTTCTTCTACAACTGTTTTAGGGTTTTCATTAACTGGAGGAACTATTTCTTCAGGCTGTGGAGTGTTATTGGAGCTTGATACTAACGGTCCTGGAACCGGATTGTCAGGTATAGTAATGTCTGATCCTTCTGGTAGTGCTTTAGATTTTGGTTATTTTGATGGAGCATCATCTGATGATGGTGGAGACGATGGAGCAGATGATGGAGGTAATAATGAAACAGCCTCTGTTCAAGTTATTCACAATAGTGCATCTCCAACAGTAGATGTATATATTGACGGCGCCTTAGCGATTGAAGATTTTGAATACAGAACCGCAACTCCTGTATTAGAACTTGGAACCTCATTTACTGTAGGAATTGCTCCAGCAAATGGAGAGGTAATTGCAGAATTTCCATTTGAATTAATGGATGGTGGTGAATATGTAGTTGTTGCTACAGGCTTATTAGGCAACACTGTTACTCCATTTGATCTTGCAGCCACATCAACAACATTTGGTGCATCGGATGGTAGTGTTGGTTTAGAAGTTTACCACGGTTCAACAGATGCTCCTGCAGTAGATGTACTAGCAGATGGAGCTGTGTTAGTACCAAACTTATCATATGGTTCATTCTCTGGATATGTTCAAGTTCCAGCAGCAGATTATGTTGTAGGTATAGCTCCAACAGGTGGTTCTTCTATTGCTGATTTTGTTGCTCCTTTATCAGGACTTGGTGGCGGTTCAGCAGTTGTATTTGCTTCAGGATTTTTAGCTGATGACCCAGCGTTTGGATTATTTGCTGCACTTGCTGATGGTACTGTATTAGAATTACCTGCTAATGATGTATCTGATGACGGTGGAGATGATGGTGGTGAAAATGGGTACAGTGTATCATTGTCAAACGTAAATTTATCTGGTGGAACATTAGATATTGTGATGAATAATGAAGATGCAGTTGGTGGATTCCAGTTTGATTTAACAGGAGTAACCATCACAGGAGCATCAGGCGGGTCAGCTGCAGATAATGGATTTACAATCTCAACATCAGCAACTACAATTTTAGGATTTTCGTTAACTGGCGGATCTATTCCTGCGGGGAATGGTACGCTTGTTCAGGTAACTTTTGATGGTTCTCCTGATTTAGTATGTATTGATGGGTTGGTTTTATCAGATCCATTAGGTCAAGCATTAGATGTATCAGTTGGAGATTGTTATGAATTAACATCTGGATGTACAGATGCAAATGCATGTAATTATAATCCAGATGCAATTGAAGATGATGGTTCATGTGCTTATGTTGAAGACTGTGCAGGTGAATGTGGAGGATCTGCGGTTGAAGATTGCGCAGGTGAATGCGGTGGTTCTGCTGAGCTTGACTGTGCAGGTGAATGCGGTGGTGACGCGATAGAGGATTGTGCAGGCGAGTGTGGTGGATCTTCTGAGTTCGACTGTGCAGGTGAATGTGGAGGTAACGCAGAGTTTGATGTTTGTGGTCAATGTAATGGTTCTGAAACAGATCCCAATGAATGCGTCCAAGAAGGATATAGCCTATCATTATCTAATGTTAATACAACTAATGGAACACTAGATGTTATTTTGAATAATGAAGGTCCTGTAGCTGGATTCCAATTTAATGTAGATGGAGTTAATGTTACTGGTGCTTCTGGTGGTTCAGCCGAGTCAAGTGGTTTTACAATCTCAACTTCAGCAACTACCGTTTTAGGGTTTTCTCTCACAGGCGCAACATTATCACCTGCAAATGGAGTTTTAGTTACTGTTGAATTTAATTCATCGTCAGATGAAATTTGTCTTTCAGGTGCAATTTTATCAAACTCAGATGGCGCGTCGATTGAAGTTGAAGTTGGTGATTGTTTTGATGGTTTTGGCTGTACAGATGCATCTGCATGTAACTACGATCCTTCAGCGAGTGTAGATGATGGGTCGTGCGCATATGAACTTGATTGTTCAGGTCAATGTGGCGGCTCTGCACTTATTGATGATTGTGGTGTTTGTGATGGTAATAATGCTGATCAAGATTGTGCAGGAGTTTGTTTTGGTGATGCTGAATTTGATTGTGCTGGAGAGTGTAATGGAGATGCTGAAGAGGATGTCTGTGGTGAATGTAATGGTGAAGCTACCGACACTACTGAATGTATTCAGGAAGGCTATAGTCTCACTCTTTCAAATGTAAATATTACAGCTGGAACTTTAGATGTTGTAATGAACAATGAAGCAGCTATTGCAGGATTTCAATTTGGAATTGATGGGATTGATATATCTGGAGCATCTGGTGGAACATCGCAAGCTGCTGGGTTCGAAGTGTCAACTTCTTCAAGCACAGTTTTAGGATTTACATTAACAGGTAATACGATTGCTCCAAGTAATGATATTCTTACAACGATTACATTTAATTCTTCAAGTGATGAAATTTGCCTTTCAGATGTTATCTTATCCGATCCTTTAGGCGTAGCAGTTAATGTTGAGGTTGGAGGTTGCTTTGATGGGTTTGGATGTACAGATGCATCTGCATGCAACTACGATCCTTCAGCGAGTGTAGATGATGGTTCATGTGAGTATGAATTTGATTGTAATGGTGAATGCGGTGGAGATGGTCAGGTAGATGACTGCGGGGTTTGTGATGGTAATAATGCTGATCAAGATTGTGAAGGAGTTTGTTTTGGTGATGCTGTTGAAGATTGTTCAGGAGAATGTAATGGTGATGCTGTAGAGGATGTTTGTGGAGAATGCAATGGTACTGAAACTGATCCTGCAGAGTGTGGCTGTGATGGGCCAACAACTATTTCAATTTCAGATGCTACCATTAATGCTGGTGATCAGTTCTCTGTTGATTTAAGTTTGTGTAATGATGATCCAATTGCTGGATTACAAGTTCAAGTAATTGATTTACCAGACCAATTAGATGTAGTTGATGTTCTACCATCTGATAGGCTGCCTGAATCATTGACATTGTCATGGCAAGAACAAGCAGATGGTTCATTTATTGTTGTTATTTTTAGTTTAACTGGAGATGATATACCAGCAGGTACTGGTCCTGTAGCATCTTTTGTATATCAATCAACAAGTATTTATGAATCTACAATTTCATTATCATTTGTTGAATCAGTATTATCCGATGATTTAGGTCAAGAGGTTGATCATGGTACTCAAAATGGTACAGTATATGTGAGCGGTGAAGAACCTCCACCAGCTGCACCAGAGACTCCAACTGGATTGATAGCAGAAGCAGGTGATTCTGAAGTACAAGTCTCATGGAATCCTTCTTTTGGAGCTGATGAATATTTAGTCTATAGAAATGGTCAAAATATAGTAACAACCACAGAAACTAGCTATCTTGATTCTGGATTATTTAATGGTAACCAATATTGTTATTTTGTTGTTGCAAGAAATATTACAGGAGATTCAGGTGCTTCAAGTCAAGCATGTGCTACTCCTGAAGGTCCACCACCATTATATCCACCAGAAGATTTGGTCGCAATAGGTCAAATTGGTAATATAGAATTATCATGGGATGCTCCGCAAGATTCTGGCTCTGATGACGGAGGCGCAACAGATGGAGGCAATGATGATGGTGGTACTACAGGTGGTAATAATTGTGAGGATGGATTTTTAGAAGATTGTTCTGGAGATGGAGATTGTTGTCCCGTGTCATGGGTTGGAGATGGTTTTGAAGATTGTGAAGACCAAGCATATGGATGTGATCTTACTTGTTATGATAATGATGGTGGAGACTGCGGTACAGGTGGAACAACAGGTGGAACAACGGGTGGAACAACGGGTGGAACCTCATCATGTGAGGATTGTGAGTTTGACTGGACTGCATATGGTTCAGAATGTTGTGATACAGCATGGGATGAATATGGAATTGATTGCGCGACATTAGAAAGTACTTATGGTTGGGATTGCGCTGGATGTAGTTGTCCAGGAGATAATGGTGCTACTACAGGTGGTACTACAGGTGGTACTGATGGCGGAGGATCATCAGGATCTTGTGTTGGTAATTGTGGTAATAATGCAGGTGATTGTTGGTGCGATAGCCTTTGTGAATACTATGGTGACTGTTGTTCAGACTATTTTGATGAGTGTAGAGAAGGTGATTATACTGAAAATTATAATGGTGAAACTTATGACCGTCCAGCCATAGAATTGTCTGAGTTGCGTGAGCGTCATATACCCTTTAGTGCTAACAGAGATCTTTTAGGGTATAATATTTATAGAAATGGTGAAGTAATTGCATTTGTCGCAACTACAAGCTATGTAGATGACGGAGTTGCCGTAGAGACTGATTATTGTTATGAGGTAACTGCATTATATGATGATGGAGAGTCTGTTTCTTCCAATACAGCGTGTGCCTCAGCTTCCCCAGAACCAAATGTGATTGATATGTTTGTATCTAATGTAACATCATCTGGTGAGCAGGTAACATTTGATATTAGTATGACAAATGAAGATCCTGTGGCAGGTATGCAATTTAGTTTTATTATTTCTCCAAATATTGGAGATATTGTTAATGCAAATACTACTGATAGGACAGATGGTTTCCAATTATCAACAAATGGTTCTACGGTGTTATTATTTAGCTTAACGGGAGAGGCCATTGATCCTGGCTCAGGACCAGTTATTACATTAGATGTATTACCTAATGGTAATGGTGAAGCTCAGGCTTGCATAAATGAACTAGTTATTTCCGACCCTTCTGGGGTTCAAATGCCAGCTAACTCAAGCTGTGGAGACTTGGATGTAGATGGTGTCAGTGATGATGGTGGAGATGACGGTTCAACAGATGGTGGAGCTACTGGAGGAACAACTGGCGGTGGAGATGATGGGGATATATACTTATCATTAAATAACGTAAGTACTGATGCTGGGTATTTAGAATTATATATGGAAAATAGTGTTGATGTTGGTGGTTTTCAATTTGATTTATCTGGCATTAATATAACTGGGGCTTCAGGTGGTTCAGCTGCTGATGCAGGATTTACATTAAGCACATCAGAATCTACAATATTAGGATTTTCACTTACTGGTAATAGTATTCCATCAGGTGAAGGTGTTCTTGTCTCAGTTTCATTTACTGGGTCTCCTGATGAAATATGTCTTGAAGATGTTGTTATTTCAGATCCTTTTGGTGTAGCTATTGATGTTAATCTTGAAGATTGCTGGAATTCAGATTCTACAGATGATGGGGGTGATGATGGGGGAGATACTCCTGACCCTCAGTACTTTACAGATCTACCAGTAGCTACAGGTGAATCTTCATTAATTGTTATTCAATCTATAGATGGAATAGAAATCGGAGATGAAATTGGAGTATTTGATATGAACGGTGTTCTTGAAACTATTGATTATCCAAATACACCTGAATATGGAGAAGTTTTAGTTGGTTCAGCAGTATGGACTGGCTCACAAGCAGAGATAGCAGCTATTATGTCTATTGATCTTTCAGATTTTAATGGACCAACATTAAATGGTGCTGTAGATGGAAATAGTATTGTATTTAGAATTTGGAAGTCAAGTAATAATGAAGAATATGAAGCAGAAGCAAATTTTGTTCAAGGTAATGGAACATTTGGCCAAATCTTAACAGTAGTTGATATGTTGACACCTGTTTTTGAAATTGAACAATCTATTGAATTGATGCCTTATATGATGAATTCAATATCATTTAATATTGATATGGAAGATTCAAGCGTTGAAAGCATATTTAGTGGAATTGATCTCATTGTAACATCAAATGATATGTCTGGATTTTATGTACCTGAGTTAGGGGTTAATAGTATTGGAGATGTATCTTATGATATGGGGTTAAATACTTTTATATCTGGAGCCGATTCTCAAGTATGTACAATGGAGGGAATTCCAGTTGACCCTTCAATGTCAATAGAGTTACAGCAATATATGTTAAACTTAATCTCATATTTACCATCTGAATGCATGTCAACTGAAGAAGCATTTGAAGATATATCTGATGATATTATATTGGTTAGTGATGATAGCGGTGGATTTTATGTGCCTTCGCTTGGTGTAATGACAATGACTGATGTCTGCCCAGGAGAAGCATATTCAGTATTCACATCTAACAATATTGATTTCACATACCCAATGGCAGGTGGTCAGGCACGTTCTGCGATGTATGGGTACTGGGAAGATTATAATTACAGTTCCCAAACCAGAGCATATAGTGATTTAGTGGTACCCACCGGTATATCATATCCAATTATCATCACAGATATTGGTGGTGATGTATCTGTAGGTGATGAGCTTGTAGCATATGCAGATGGTCAGGTTGTTGGAGCGACT
>PCCQ01000063.1 GCA_002731795.1 Fidelibacterota bacterium | reverse complement strand
CATAATTCTAATTTCTGAAATCAAGACTCATCCAAAAGTTCCTGAAATAGAGCAAATGCTCTCTACAGCGGCCGCTGCGGAAAACATATTACTTGCGTTAAATGCTCTAAATTATGCTGGCATGTGGAGAACCGGAGTTTTTGCTCTTAATGAAAAGATTTCGAAGTATCTTGAATTACAAGGAAATCAAAAAGTAATCGGATATCTTTACGTAGGTACGGCTACAGGAAAACAAAAAAAGATTCCTGAAATGGATACTTCTGAATTCGTCACTGAATGGATTTAGAGTTTAAATGCATAAAGTTTTTAAAAATCATGAAGGCAATGATATTGCTGCGTCTATTTTTGGAAAAGAACCTGATCCATTAGTAGTTTTTTTGCATGGCGGAGGACAAACTAGATTCGCGTGGGATGATGCAGCAAAAAATATCTCTGAAAAAGGATTTTTTGTAATTACTTACGATTTAAGAGGACATGGAGATAGCTTTTGGTCCCAAGAAGGAAAATATACAATTAATGATCACAAAGAAGACTTAGAATCCATACTCAAATCGCTTAATAGACCTGCAAATTTGGTTGGTGCATCTTTGGGCGGTATGACCTCTTTATTATTTGCAGGAGACGAAAAATTATCCAGTTTTTATAAAACGCTGATTATGGTAGATATTGGGGTTTATCCAAATCAGGAAGGCTCAGAGAAGATTTTAGATTTTATGAGTTCTGCAACTGAGGGGTTCCAGACTTTAGAAGAAGCAGCTAATCACATTTCAAAATTTCTACCTCATCGTGAAAAGCCTAAAGATTTATCTGGCCTTCATAAAAATTTAAGAAAGAAAGAAGACAATAGATATTATTGGCACTGGGATCCTAAATTCATAGAGGGTAGAAAAAAAAGAAACAATGAAGACTATTTTAAGCCTCTTGAGGTCGCAGCCAATAATGTTAAAAAACCAACTCTTTTAATAAGAGGCGCTCTCAGCGATGTTTTAACTGAAGAAGATAAAATTTTTTTCTTAAATATAGTGAAACAAGCTGAATTTGAAGAGATAAAGAATGCCTCACATATGGTTGCGGGAGATAAAAATGATATCTTTCAAGCTACTATTTATAGATTTCTTAAAAAAAATAACTAATTATTGTTCTTTTAGTAAATTTTTGATTATATAAGTGTTTCAATGTTTAGGTTTTTATGGGGCACCTTATTTATTTTAAGCGGTTTTCTTTCTGCAAATTCTGATCCAGTTATTTGGAGTGGTATAGGTTATTTTGTTGATGCTGATAAAATTTCCTCTAAATACCCTAATATTTCATCTCTAGAAAAAGATTTAGATTTGGCAAAACTTTTGTCAGAAGAGTTTTCTGAAAATGAAAAAATAATCATCGGAGGCTCTGGAAACAAATCAAGTGATGAAGGCCTCAATAGCATTCTTTTGGCAATTACTTCAGAAAAAGTATTTTCCAACTATAGAGGCAAAAGTCCTTTAGATGGGACACCTCTATGTTACAGAACATATCTCCTAGGTTCTCAAGTAGTTCTTTATTCACTAAATGATAAAAAAATACTCAAAGCCTTTCCCAGTACAATGAAAAGAGTATTTATTGACGACGATGAAGAAAAACTTTGTAATTATTCATCAAAGAAACCTGAAATTCATGCTGCTAGATTTGCCGATATTTTATGGGGAACAGATATATCTAAAGATATCAGCTCAATTAAGCTTAATGATTTATTTTTGTCTTCTAATATTTCTTCTGAAGGCATGCTTCGAGAGCAAATCAACAACATAATAAATTTAGAAAACATTTATTCTAAAGGAAATCAGCCGATTGGAGTTAGAAGTATTGTATTAACTGATTATGCAAAAAATCAGCTCGCTGGGAATTCTGACTTTCCTGCTCATCAAGATTATATTTCAAGTAAAAGTTCTCCAGGAAAAGAATTTAGAGAATGGCTTGGTTCAGAATTTTCTAAATGGTTAAGTCAAGATTTAAAAATTTCAATTGTTCCATTTTATGAGGGAGAAGGCTTAACACTTAAAATTGGTACGACATTTTCAAATTCAGCGGAAGCTTTAAATTTAAAAAAGCCCGAATTAAGTTTTGGTTTTGATTATGCAGTGAGAGGTTACAGGAAAGTAAATGGAGAAGAGCAAGATACTTTTCAAGACAGTCTCTGGTTTGTTTACTCTGGGATAAAGTTTGGTGTAGTCCTTGGGGAAGAACCGGATGATTTTAAAGTTCTTGCTACTATTCCATTTAATCAAACCACTGCAAAGCAATATCTTAAGAGTGATATCATAAATGACTGGGAAGAGTTTGATGAAACAGCAAAAAGGGGAATGAGAGAGCTAAGTCGAAATTTAATTAAACAAAACTCAAAGTGGGTAAAAAAAAGCTCGGAGATCTCATCAAAAGAATTTAGAAACTTTGCAAAAACTATTTTAAATAAGGTGGACTATGAAAAATAAAATAAGAATTTTCTTTCTTTCATTAAGTATGTTGAGCATAGGATTTTTCCCAAGCTTTGCAAGCACAGAAGTTGTCGTAAAAGGAACGGGCTTTAATTCTTTCTCTAAAGGTTGCAGCAAGAATAAACCTCGTGACAAAGGCTTGCATGAGGCAACAATGGAAAAAGCAAAGAAAAAAGCTTGGAGAAGATTTGTAAGCAAACAGGAAGACGATGTCATTGATACTTATGATGACAATGAAGATGAAATTTTAGAAAATCTTGATGAATTTATTTTAGATATGTCTGTTCTAAATCAAGAATGTGATAAATCAAGCAAAACTTATGAGCTAATTGTTAGGTTAACTGTCGATGATAGAGCTTTTAAACGTTTTTTAACAAAAGCCACAGGAAATACTTCAAGACAGGGAGCCTTAGCAGGCCAAACAACTCTTATTCTCCTATACCCAAGAGTCGTATCTAAAACAATAGATGCAAAAAGAGCAGATGTTAGCGAAACTATATCTAGCTTTGAAGGTGATGAAGTAAGTGATGTCAATGAAAGTTCTGCTTCCATTACAGAGAGATCTGTATCAAAAACGGCAAAAATTAAAGGTGGTAGTACAACTGCTTCGAGAAATCTTTACAAGATGGGAAATCAGCAAGATGCTCAAGCCTCTGCAACCAGAGCTCTAAGAAGATTTAAAATGCGGGCAACTTTTCCTGCAAACATGGTAGCAAGATCTGAAAGAATGGGCGTAGATGCAAGTTTTTTGAATACGCTAAGAGATGAGTTTATTCAAGAGGGGAATTATTCTTTTAACACTTTAGCTAACTTAGAGAATTTTTCCATGGACATTGGAGCCTATCAATACATTGTTTTAGGCTCTATAGACCTTAGTGAAGCTAGAACAGATCAACAATCAGGCTTACCTAGAGTAACTGCAATTGTGAATATCGAGCTTTACGAAGCAACTATGGACGGAAACTTTGTTTTAGCAACTGCAAATGAATCTTATAACGCAGTAGCAGAAACTCGAGAAGAGGCACAATCGGTTGCTTTAAAGAAAGCAGCCAAAACAGCGATAGAGGGATTATTTACACAAATATAAAATTTTGTGTAATTAAAATGTAAAAAACTTAAATTAAGGAGAAAAAAATGAAAACTTTATATAAATCTTTATTTTTGGCGTCTGTAATATTGATGTCATCTTTAAGCCATGCACAGTTTGGCGGTATTGGAGGCGCCTTAGGTGGCGGCGGTGGAGACTCATCTGGCGGAGGAAATGCTTTACAACTTCAGGGAGAATTAATTTTAGGAATGAGTGTAGCTATGGCTTCTTTTCTAAAAGCCGATGCAAAATTTATGGATGCTATTGGTCTTAAAAAACAAGCTAATAAATTGAGAAAGCTAGGTAATCAAGAGCCTTCGGAAAATGACAAAAATCTTGATGTAAAATTCAAGGCAAGTGCAGAGGCTTCTGAAAGGATGAATGAATTTATGTCATCTGGCAAAGAGCTTACAGCAGAAGGAAAAAAAGATTTAGCTGATGGCATGTTGCCTTACATCGCAGGCTTAGCCACAATGGGCAAAATGGCTAAGATAGCTCCAGACTTTATTAAAGCTTCAGCAGATGAAATCAAGAGCGTTAAAAATCCTATGCAGATAATTAAGATTAAAAAACAGTTTGACTTAGGAATCAAAACAGGAAAAGAGGTACCAAAATTATTTAAAAAGTTAGGATCATCTTCGAAAAATCTTTTTGCTTTTGCTAAAAAAAATAAAGTGAATACAAAAGAGTTACAAGAAAGAGCAGAAGAGCAAGGTGTGGATCCTGGAATAACAAGTGGCTGGAAATAAACTTTTCTGATGCTTAAATTATCAGCATTCGCAATCATTATTTCTTTTTTTGCAAGCACTTCTCTTGCGCAAATAGAAACAGTCTCTGTGAATGCAAAAGGGTATGGCGATGGTCCTGAGTCGGCGTTAAATTCAGCTTTAACTCAGGCCATTGGTCAAGTAAATGGTAGGTCTATCGATTCTGATACGCTTCTAACAACCTCTGAAAAAAGCACGACAAATAATGATAAATCGGATTACCTTTCTAGTAGGGATTTTAAAGAGTCAATAAAATCAAAAACTAAGGGAGTAGTTGAAAGTTACTCAATTATTTCTAATGCTAAAGACGACTCAACTGGACTTTGGATGGCAGAAATTTCTGCTCAAATAGCAAGATTTAAAACTTCAAAATCTGCTAATCGTAAAAGAATTGCGGTCATTGATTTAATTGGCAGGCAAGGCTGTTGCAAAACAGCCGAAGGTGAGATGAATCCTGATGTTGCTGCATATGAAGTCTCTAGTGCGATTTCAAATTTCCTTGTTCAAAGCAGGAAATTCACTGTTTTGGATAGATCTTTTCAAGGATTTGCAGAAGAAGAAAGAAATACCCTTAAAACTTCAGAAAATATGCCAGTTAAAGAACTTGCTAAGTTGGGACAAGAATTATTTGCGGACATGATTCTAGTAGGGAATCTAAACTCTATTAGGCTTCAAAAAGCTCAAAGGAAAATGAAAACCTCTGACCGAGTAATTGAATATTTAGCTGGAAATATTGCGACAAACATTAGGATAATCGATACTGCTACAGGACAAATTAAATTTTCTTCCTCTTTAAGAATGAATCCCAAGGATTTAGGTTTAAGCCTAGGAAGCGACATATTTACGATTTCAAAAAAAGTAGGAGCAAGAGTAGGGTTTGCTGTTCTAAATGCAATTTATCCAATTCAAGTTACAGGAGTTACAGAAAAAATTATGGTTGACCTAAATACTGGGGGAGATGTTGTTTCAGTAGGTCAAGTATTTGACTTAATGCAATTAGGCGAGAAAATTAAGGACTCTTATACAAAAGAATCTTTGGGTAAGAGAGAAACTAAAATAGGAACAGTTGAAATTACCCAAGTTTCTCCAAAACAATCACGAGGTAAAGCTACTCTAACCGATACAAATTCAGACCTTTCAATGAATTTTAAGCCTAAAATGTATATATTAAGGCTGAATAATTCAAATAAGAAAAAAGCTTTACAAAAAAAGACTAAAGAAATAAGAAAACAAATAAAAAAGGATTTTGAAGATTTATATTAACCAAAGAGAAAAACTATGAATAAGCTACCCCATTTTTTAAAGTTATTTTTAGTAATAACTTTTTTTACTTCTTTTATTAACGCTCAAGAAATAGATAATGAGGAAGAAAGCGGCTTCGAAATAGAAGTATTGTCATTACCTTCTCAAATGTGCGATGACTATTTAAGTAGCAAGGGTTGGTCAACAGGTCTTAATACTTTAAAAGGAGGTAAGGAAGTTTACTTTGCTGTAGGTTTTTCTGGCGTTAAAGCACCAAAAACTAGCCCAAGATACATAGATTCAATTCAAAATGCCTATACTTCTGCTGCTTTGCAAGCAAAAAAAGAACTTGCTGAATATTGGGGAAAGGAAGTAACAAATGATTTAAAAACCTCTATGGTTGAAAGGTATTCAGAAGGTAAGAAACCTCAAGATTTGCTATCAGAGAATAAAGCTAAAAATGATAAAGGCGAAATGTCTTTACTTGAAAAAGCTCAACTTATTATGCATCAAAGGTTAGACGCTATGATGAGTGATGAAACGAAGAGTAAGTTAGAAAATGATCAATTGGATGCTGATGAACTTCAGAAAGAACTAGATAGCATAACCGATCAAAATAGTTTTCAACAAACTGTTAATACCTCAGCTCAAGCTCAAATAAGAGGAATGAAAACAACTTATGCTGGACTTTCACAAACAGGAGTTTGTGCAGTATCAGGTTGGTCGGAAAATACCTCAAAACAGGCAGATGCCTTAGCAACCGGAGACTTTAAAATTCTTCAGAACTTAAAACCAGGTAAACCATATTCGAAAAGAATTCCTAGCCATAAATCTAAAGAAGGTATAACAAAATTACTTTCCAGATTTGGAGCTTACATAGCAAGAAATGAAAATGGTGAGATAGGCATAATCAGTTATGGTCAAGCTTCAGCAATGAGGTCTGACCCGACTGCACTTCAAAATGCTATGAGAGTTGCAAAACTTAAAGCTGAGGCACAAATAGCTCAGCTCAGTAAAGAAAATGTTGACGTTAAAAGCAAATTAGAAGAAGTCGAAATTGAAACAGGGTTTAAGGATAGTGACATGAAAGATTACTATTCAGAAAGGAACAGTCAAGAAAGAATTGCAGCTAGTTCAAAGCTTAAGGTCTCAGGGGTAAGGCAGTATGGAACTTGGGCTATTCCGGCACATCCAATTACCAAGAAGCCGGTAGCTGGTGTTATTTTGACTTGGACTCCTTCAGATTCAAATTTAGCGAAGAAAATGAAAAAAACAGATTCTTCATCTTCATCAAATAAATCTTCAGGCAGTTCTTGGTCAGAAGAAACTGGCATGACCGGAGGAGGCTCTTCAGGAGATGACGAAGAAGATTTTTAGTTTTTTTCTTTTTTTTTCTTCTTTCAATTTAGTTACAGAATATAGTTTTGAATTCAAGATTGACAAAAATTTTGCATTTCCAGAATCTCAAGCAAAAGCTGAAGCAAATAAAATAATCGTTGAAAATGCTTACCTAGCATTTCATGATAAATCACTTATAAAAAAGAACTGCTGGGAAAATTACTTAAAAAATAAAAGAATTAAGTTTGAAATAAAAGAAAGTAAAGTTGAGATAGTAAATTTTTCTGAAAAAATTTATAGAGTAAAGTTTGATCCAAACAAGATTAATTTTGAATATGATCATTCGAATTATTTAGATTCAGGATGTTAAATGCTTTGGATTAAAACTTTTTTTGGAATTCTTTTTCAAACTTCTCTGCTAGGCTTCTTTTTGTATTTACCTGCTTTGACTATAAATTGGCCTGAAGCATCTCTCTTCTTGAGTATTCATTTTTCAATTACTATTTTGGCTTCTTGCTACCTGCTCATTTTTAAACCAAGTAGTATAGAGGCTCGAATGAATTATGATTCAGAGGCTCAACCACAAGAGGACAAACTGGCAACTGCGCTAATGTTTTCAGCAATTATTCTTGGCCTTAGTTTGGCTCCAATCGATATATTCCATTTGAAATTGTCACCTGTTTTTGAAGTCTTAACTAAAAATATAGGACTAGTCATTTATATTCTTGGCATGCTTTTGGTTATGGCATCTATGAATGCAAATGAATTTGCAGAAACCACAGTAAATATTCAAGAAGAGAGAGGCCAGAAGGTTATAGACACAGGAGTTTACTCTTTAGTAAGACATCCGATGTATACAGGTTTTATATTTTTTATAACTGGAGTAAATATATGGCTCGGAACATATCTTTCCCTTCTGTTGAGTTTAATTTTTCTTTTAATTGCTTTGAGATCAAGAATAAAAATTGAAGAAAAAACTCTTCTCAATGATCTAGAAGGCTATGAAGTTTATTGCAAGAAAGTTAAAGCAAGATTGATACCTTATTTATTTTAAAAAATCATTTAAATAAACGAACAAAACAATTAAGCTTATTTGTCACCATTTTGGAATGATATATGGGATTTTTTATAGAGTATTTTAATAGCATAGTTGGAGCACTTGCAGCAATCGGTGCTGTAGCTTCAATTTACTATCTCATTCAAGAAATGAGAGAGCAAAATAGAGTAGCCAGAGCAAATGCTAGACAAAATGTCGCCGATAGTCATCAAGAAATTGCTTTAGAGGGTATGAAAAAAAGCATGGTTAAGATCAAGTTAAAATTAAGAAACGATGAGGAGCTAACTCCAGAAGAAGATGCCAAATATATGTCATATTTCAGCATAATGTTAAGGTCTAGAGAAAACCAACATTATCAATACACAATTGGGATGATCGATAAAGGAGAATGGGATAATTACAAAAGGTCTTTCAAAACACTTTTTAAGTCAGAGTATCATTTGAAACTTTGGTCTTTCATGAAAAATACATTTAATGATAGCTTCGTTGAAGTTGTTGAGGAACT
>PCCQ01000062.1 GCA_002731795.1 Fidelibacterota bacterium | reverse complement strand
TTCTGGTAGCTTTTCATCAACATTAGTACAAGATTTAAATTCTGGGTCATCAGATATTAAAAATATCTTTTCGAACGCTACACAAAATAACAATTTGATATGGAGTCACAATCATCAAATTGATCCCACTCAAAATTATAATTTTAATTTTCACTATATTTCTAAAAATGATTTCTATCAACAAAGTCAAGTTGGATATAACTCTGAAACTCGTTTGCAGCAAAATATTTTATCAACATTTAATTACCGAAAATCGTGGTCAAATTCTGATAATTCAATTAATATTAATTTGTCAGATAGCTTTAATCCTTTAATTAAGAATAATAAGCCAACTAGTTCTGTTCCAGTTTTTTATCGTAATATGATATTACCTCAAATCAAATTTAATCATGGGTCTCGTCTTTTATTTGGAAATGGATCGAAATGGTATAATTCAATCTATTACGGATATAATTCTGATTATAAAGCTTCAAGAGATTTTGGACATTTACTTCTAGAAAATAATGAGGTCAAGGATAGTACAAGACATAAGAATGGTATTAATCATAGATTTTATTTGAAGGGATCGCAAAAACTCTTTCAACATATTAATTTTAATACCACAATAAATATGTTAGAAAGTTGGATATTGGGATACAAGGAACCTCAGTTGGATGCAAACGGTATATTTATTGATAATCAATTTGATTCTAGTGACAAATTAAAAAGGCGTTTAACCGGTGATTTGTCTTTAAGCATGGGAACTAAATTATATGGTGTCTTATCAACAAATATTTTCAATTTAACAGCGATTCGACATGTTGTTTCACCTTCTGTTACATATTCATATAGACCTGATTTTTCTCAACAAAATATATTTGGGCTAAATATAGATTATGTTACCAAAGATTCTAGTGGAGATATTTACGATTATTTTTCTGGCAATCTAGTTCCATCAACACCAATAGGAAAAAGAGAGTCATATGGTTTTAAGTTAAATAATGATTTTTATGGTAAAATTTTCACTAATGGTGAGTATAAAAAAATTCATCTAATCAATTGGTCAAACTCGTTATCATATAATCCAACTTACGAAAAATTTAAATTATCATATTTAAATTCTTCACTTCGCAGTACTCTATCTAGTAATCTTAATTTTAATATTAATTTAAATTATGATTTATATAAGACAAGTAATGGTATTCGTATTAATGAAATAGCTAACTCTCCGAGATTATCAAGTTTAAATTCATCAATACAATTTAAACTATTTGGTAAACAAATAGATAGATTCCAAGACACTTCCCTAGATTCAACTGAAGATAATACTAATGCTAATATCTATGATCAATATGAACCCATCTTAACTAGTAATAATAAATGGCAAGCGACATTTAATTTAGGTTCTTTTTTTAATTTTAATAATAGTTTGAATCAATGGGATAAAGACTTTTGGTTTGATTCTAATTTAGATTTTAATATTACAAAGCATTGGTCATTATCGTATTCTGCACGATTTAATGTAGTGAGTAGCGAAATAGTTCGACACAACCTAATGATTTACCGACCATTACATTGTTGGATGTTTAGCTTCCAATGGTATCCAGGTATTGGGCCGAATAATTTTGGTAGTGGATTCCAATTACTTATCAAAGTAAAAAATCCAGATTTACAAGATATTCGCTTAAAGCATACTGAAGGGAATATGTTTGGCTTCTAATTTTCAATTGAATAAATTTTGAGCCATGTATGTATTTTTTAAAATATAACAAATTATAAATTAAGGATTTTTTTAATGTCAGATCAGATTAGAAATATTAAAGGCACCAAAGATCTTCTACCAAGTGAGAGTAGGCTGTGGCTAGAAACAGAAAGTATAATTCATAATTTTATGACTTTACATGGATATTCATTAATAAGAACACCCATATTTGAGAAAACAGAATTATTTAGTAGAAGTATAGGTCAAGAAACAGATATTGTAAACAAAGAAATGTATACTTGGGACGATATAGATGGAACAAGTTTGACATTGCGTCCTGAGTTAACTGCATCAGTTGTTCGATCATTTGTACAAAATCACCTTGGCAACCTTTCCCCTTTAAATAGATTGTATTATATTGACTCCTCATTTAGGCGTGAAAGACCTCAAAAAGGGAGACAACGACAGTTTACTCAATTTGGTATTGAAGCACTTGGTTCACCCAACCCTGAACAGGATGTAGAGATTATTTTAATCGCATCCAGAATTTATGAAATGCTTGGAATTGAAGATTTAGAAATTCATATAAATAGTATAGGTTCAACATCATCACGAACTCAATATTCTAAATCTCTAGTAGAATATTTAGAACGTTATGAAAATGAATTAAGCGATATCAGTAAAAAAAGATTGCGTACAAATCCACTAAGAATCTTAGATAGTAAATCTGATAAAGATATTAAAATCTTAACTGAAGCACCTTTGATTTCTAATTATTTAAATAAAAATGATAGAAAGAATTTTGATGATATTTTGAAATTATTAGATGACTTGGGTATATCAACAATAAAAAATCCTAAATTGGTTAGGGGCCTTGATTATTACAATGGAATGACTTTTGAAATTTTAAGTAATAATATTGGTGCTCAAAGTGCATTGTGTGGTGGAGGCAGATATGACAAATTAGTTGAATATCTAGGTGGTAAATCTACACCAGCTGTTGGTTTTGCAGCAGGCTTAGAGAGACTTATACTATTACTAAAAGAAAATAAAGATACAAATCCATTAAATCAGGCTGATATATATATTATCGCACTTGATGAGAGTGCCAATGCCTACAGCTTCTCAATTGCAGATAAATTAAGAAATAAGCTAGGAATAAAAGTAATATGTGAAACATTACGTAGAAGCATGAAGGCTCAGCTTAGAGAAGCAAATAAGAATAATGCAAAATTTACTATACTGATTGGAGATGATGAAATTAAATCAAATCAAGTGATTATTAAAAATATGGAAGATGGGACCCAAACAAATGCGCTCATTGATGATATAGAGAATTATTTTGGAGTTGATTACGAATATAAATAAGCAAACATGTAATTATTGTTCGTTATCATGAACTAAGTTTAAAAGGAAAAAATCAAAACTGGTTTGAAAAAAACCCTACTAAAAATATTAAGCGTCATCTTTCTAATTTAGTTTTTACAAATATAAGTAAAGGAATTTTCTTATTATGAAAAATAGCATAAAAATTATTTCATGGAATGTAAATGGAATTAGAGCAGTAATTAAAAAAGGTTTTTATGATTTTATCAAAGAACATCAACCCGATATACTTTGTCTTCAAGAAACTAAAGCCCATCCCGAGCAAGTAGATTTAGATATGGACGAATTACCAGTTAGGTTTTGGAATTCAGCAGAAAAAAAAGGATATTCCGGGACTTCAATTTTTTTGAATGAAAATCCAATCAATTCTTACAATGGTATCAATATTGATAAACATGACAATGAAGGCCGAGTAATAACATTAGAATTTAGTAATTATTTTTTAGTAACTGTTTATACTCCTAATTCAAAAAGAGATTTAGCTCGACTTGATTACAGATATAATGAATGGGATGTTGATTTTTTAAATTATGTTAAAGATTTAGAAAAGAATAAACCGGTTATTTTTTGTGGTGACTTAAATGTTGCACATAAAGAAATTGATTTAAAAAATCCAAAAACAAATAAAAAAAATGCTGGCTTTACGGTTGAAGAACGAGAAGGCTTTGATAATATTGTAAAAGCAGGATTTATTGATACATTTAGAGAGTTCAATCAAGATCCAGATCATTATACTTGGTGGAGTTATATGTTTAACTCAAGAGCAAAAAATATTGGATGGAGAATAGATTATTTTTGCGTATCAGAAGCAATAAAAGATAATTTAGTTGATGCCTATATTCTTCCAGAAGTAATGGGATCTGATCATGCACCAGTTGTTTTGGAAATTAAATTGTAATGATTACAAAAAATCAAATCAAATTTTTAAAATCTCTTTCTCAAAAAAAAAATAGAAAACAATTTCAAAAGTTTTTAGTTGAGGGAAAACGAATTGTTAAAGAGTTAATACAATCTAATGCGTTGATTGATAAAATTTATGTTAGTGAAGATTTTATTATGAAGAATACAGATTTCATTTTATTTGATTCAAATATTAGTTATGAAATCATTTCAAATGATGTCATAAGTAAAATTAAAAATACAGATTCTTCACAAGAAGTTTTTGCAATTAGTTTAATAAAAAATAGTTTAGATCTGCAAATTCAAACTCCAACATTAGTATTAGATAACATTTCAGACCCTGGGAATCTTGGTACTCTTTTACGTTCTGCATCGTGGTATGGTATTAATAATGTATTGGTAACTAGTAAATCTGTGGATATATATAATCCAAAAGTTGTGAGATCCGCAATGGGAGCACACTTTCATATTACTAATTTACATCAACTGTCTGAACAAAAAATTCGATCACTTCTCAATGATGAATCTATTAATATAATTGCAGCAACTTTAAATGGTCGTTCTCATATAAATTTTGATTCATCAAATAATTGGGCATTAATTTTGGGTAATGAAGCACATGGAGTAACAGAATCAATGCTTGATATAGCTAATGAGCAAGTTTCTATATCAAAATTAGGTAATATGGAAAGCTTAAATGTTGGAGTAGCTGGATCTATATTAATTGATAGATTTTCAACAAAGTAAAAATAATTACATACAATATATAATCATGATTAAATTCGGAATATGAAAATTTTAAATAATATACTTGAAGCAATTGGAAATACACCAATTGTTAAGTTAAATAAAGTTGGCAAACATCTTGATTGCAATCTCATGGTTAAATGTGAATATTTTAATTCAGGTGGTTCTATTAAGGACCGCATAGGTTATAATATGATTTCAGAAGCTGAGAAGACAGGTAGAATTAAGCCTGGGGATACACTTATTGAACCAACATCTGGCAATACAGGCATTGGTATGGCTTTAGCAGCAGCTGTAAAAGGATACAAAATAATTATTACGATGCCGGAAAAAATGAGTAAAGAGAAAGAATCAGTTTTATTGGCATTAGGGGCAAAAATTATACGTACTCCAACAGAGGCGTCATGGGACAGTGAAGAAAGTCATATTGGAGTTGCTAAAAAACTAAATAAAGAAATAAAAAATTCTCATATTTTAGATCAATATGCAAACCCTGCAAATCCAGATATTCATTATACCACAACAGCCGAAGAAATTATTAATGATTTAGATGGGAATATTGATATGGTGGTTATGGGTGTTGGAACAGGTGGTACCATTACAGGAGTTGCCAAAAGACTAAAAGAGCATAATCCTGAAATTCAAATTGTAGGGGTAGACCCCTATGGATCTATTCTTGGTGGAGGAACTGATGTACATTCATATAAAGTTGAAGGTATTGGATATGATTTTTTTCCTGATGTCTTAGATAATAATCTGGTAGACCAATATATAAAAGTAAATGATGAGGATTCCTTTAAAACCGCAAAAGACTTAATAAAGCAAGAAGGACTTTTTATAGGAGGCTCATCTGGTTCTGCTGTTTGGGCTGGTTTACAAGCAGCAAAAAAATTAAATAAAAATCAAAATTGTTTAATTATACTTCCTGATTCGATTAGAAATTATTTAAGTGGATTCATTGATGATCTATGGATGAAGGAAAACGATTTTATAGATTAACTATAAAATTCCTTTATGTCATTTTTATTATTTTTATTCATTCTATATTTAGTTTTTTTAATCGCCTTTATATATGCAACTCTAAGGTTAAAATTAAAAAATCATTTGCATGATCAAGCACCAGGAATTAGTATTATCGTCGCGATTCGCAATGGGCAAGAATCACTACCTCAACTAATTGATGATCTTATTTGTCAAAATTATATTGGACCTTTAGAATTCATTCTTGTTGATGATCAATCTACAGATCAGACTAAATCAATAATTGATTCCATTATTAAAAAAGATAATAGATTTAAATATTTTTCATCAAATGAAGGAAGTAGTAATCTTTTAACTAAGAAAAAGGCTTTAGATGTTGGTATTAATAATGCATCTCATGAATATTTATTGTTTAGCGATGTTGATTGTAGAATACCATCTAGTTGGGCTAAGGTTATGTCAGGATATTTTATGTCAGGGTATGAATATTTAGTTGGATTTAGTTTAATTAATTTTAAAAAGCCTAATAATTATATTTCAATATTTCAACGTATCGATTTTTTATTATTAATGATAATGTGTAGAGCATCTAATTATTTTGGTTATCCATTAGCTTCATCAGGTCAAAATCAAGGTTTTACTAAGTCACTATATATTAGAGCTGGTGGATTTTCAAAAATCAATTCATTTATTGGTGATGATACTGCGTTCTTACAACACTGTAATAATATTGGATGTAAATCTATCTTTATAGATAATCAGGAATCTTATATTACTTCAAGAAAAGAATTCAAGCTATCTAAATTTTTGTTTCAAAGAATTAGATGGGTTGCTGATGCAAATAAACTATGGAAGTTAAATTTAAATTTTTTCCTCATATTATTTATTTCATTTTTATCTTTTTGTGCGTTTCCAATTATTATTTATAATAATTTTTCTAATTATATTTTTGTTGGAATGATAGTAGTAATAAAAATTATTGTAGAGTTTTTATTATTGTATTGTGGTGCAAATAAATTGAGTATAAAATTTAAACTATATGAATTTTTATGGTGGGAATTACTCCACATACCCTATATTGCTATTGTAGGAATATTAAGTTATTTTGTCAGGTTCTTTTCTTGGAGAGGTAGACGTTTAATTTGATCTTTATTTTTTATTTATTATACTTGATTTTTCTCATGTGGATATTTGATTTTTCCAATCTTCAATTAAATAGTAAAAATATAGAAAAACATAAATTTTCATTAACTATTCTAATTCATAAAATTAAAGATGTTGATTTACTTCTGAAAACCTTAGATTCCATTCAATCCAAATCATCCTATGAAAAAATAAAGCTCATTTTATTTAATCATACAGATAGTAGTCTAGATCAATTACTTGAAGGCTATAAATTATCGTTTAATAACCTTAAAGTATTAAATAAATACAACCAATCAGATTTATTTAATATTGAAGCAGAAAAAATTGAAACGGATTATATTTTATCTATTGAAAATGGCATGATTTTTAACAATAATTTTTTCAATAAGTCTTTATTGTATTTAAGTACTCATAATTTGTCATTATTATTTTTCCCTGTCCAATTCAATAATCATAATAAGAGATATATTTTTAATCAATTATTTCATTCCTTTAAACAATCATTTTTCTGTTCCATAGTAAATAAAAATATGTATGCTTTAAAATCTTTAGAAAAAGTTGGGTATTTTATCAATAATGATACTTTTCAATCTATTTTAAAAGATGATATAGAGAAAGATATTGATCAAAAATTTATTATGGATCGTGAATTGTCGGTTTATCAAGATAATGAAAAAATAGATTTATCCAGAGATTATATCTTTGATATTTTATTGTTAATTAATGCCTTATTTTTTATTAAAACAGTTCAATATATATCATCACCAAACTTATTATTATTAATCACTATCTTTGTTAAGATTATACCTGAATTATATTTTCAATATTCTTATTACAATCAATTAAAGATACGGTTTCCTAAAATTGAGTTTTTAGTTTATTCAATTTTTCAGCCTTTATATTTATTCATAATTTGGCTTTCAAATATTAAGGTCAAAAATAATTAATTGATTTAATGCGATTTCTAGACAAAAAAAAAGCCTCAAATAAATTGAGGCTTTTCTAAAGTAAGATTTATACTACAAGTCTTATTTACTTACCTTTATTGTAAAGTGTTACAATTAATAATAAGGCTATTAAACCTGCAATTCCAGCATCGCCAAATTGACTCATTAATGAACCAATACCAGCAATTACATTAAATGGATCGTTGAATAATATACCTATCGCAACACCCAAGGCAATCAGAGCTTTCAAAACATCAGTGATGCTGTTTATCCAACCCGTGATTAAAACCATTGCATTTTTCATATCTTAATTCTCCTAGATTTTTGAACAAAGGCCCTAAATTAATAGAGCCTTTTATTCAATTGTTTAGTATCCGGGATATTAATCCAAGAAAGAAGCAAATACTATTAGGGCTAGAAGGCCAGCTAATCCACCATTAATGAATGAATCTACTAGCTCTATAATACCACCAATAGGGTTTACGTTAGTTACATATAAGATATTAACGAATACAAAAAAAACGATAACAGTTTTAAGCAAACCAACTATACCACCAACCCAACTGTTTACATTATTTAATGCTGATTTCATTGTTTTCTCCTTGTTTTGTTATTATCTAAGATGTACAAGCATCTTAGAATTCTTACTAGACTAAATATTATTTCAAAAAACTAAAGTTGACACTAAATCAACTTTCTGCGGTAAACTTAGGATAGATTATATATTATATGCAAATAATATTTAAAGTATTACTTTAACACTATAAGTTGAATTATTTAAGCACATACCACAATATAGTCTAAAACTTTATCTTCTTGATTGCAGTTTAGCTAATAATTTTAAAATTTCAAGATATAGCCACACTAGCGTAATGAGCAAACCAAATGCACCATACCACTCCATGTATTTAGGTGCTCCATTTTCAGCTCCTGCCTCAATAAAGTCAAAATCTAATACTAAGTTCAGTGATGCAATTACTACAACAAAGATGCTAAACCCAATACTAAATAAAGATGAATTCATAGGATTCATAATAGGTAATCCAGATCCAAAGAAACTCATTATGAAACTTATTAGATATAAAACTCCTATACCTGCAGTGGCAGCAAATACTCCCAATTTAAAGTTTTCTGTAGGTGCAATTATTTTAGTTTTATAAGCAAATAGTAATGCAACAAAAATTGCAAATGTTAAAAAAATAGCTTGTCCTACTATACCATCAAACTGTTGAGCATAGTATTGAGATATACCACCTAGGAATAAGCCTTCAAGCGCAGCATATATTAATGTCGTATATGTTGCCAAATGTTTTTTAAAAATTGTTAATAGCGCTACACAGAAGCCACCTATGGCTCCAAAAATCATAATAGGATAGCTAGGATTATTCCATGTGTACATAGCAGTAAACATTAGTACAAGTAATGATATTGATACTTTATTAATTGTACCTTCAAGAGTCATATGGCCTTGCGTTGTATCTGTACTATTTTTAAACGTACTGGTCTGTAAAGCTGGATTTCCTGATCTATATGAAATATGGTTTCTCATATTTATCTCCTTTATTATATATTTTGAGATTCTATTTTATATGCTGAAAATTTATAATAAATTAAAATTAATATCTAGAATAGAATATCATGAAATCAAAACTATCAAATAAAAAACTATTAGATTTATATAAGCAATTAGTTCTTCCTAGACAAATTGAAGAAAGAATGTTGATTCTTTTACGTCAAGGTAAGATATCTAAATGGTTTTCAGGAATAGGTCAAGAGGCTATTAGTGTAGGCACAACCGCTGCATTAAAAGATTCTGATATTATTTTACCGATGCACCGAAACCTTGGAGTATTTACTTCTAGAGATATTGATACTAAAAAATTATTTTGTCAGCTCATGGGAAAAGAAGGTGGGTTTACAAAAAGTAGAGATCGTTCATTTCATTTTGGAGCATTAAAGTATAATATAGTTGGAATGATTTCTCATTTAGCCGCTATGCTGCCAGTAGGCTGTGGAATTTCATATATTAAAAAAATTAATAATTCTAAAGATATTGCAGTTGCCTTTATTGGAGATGGAGCAACAAGTGAAGGAGATTTTCATGAATCATTAAATCTTGCTGCCGTATGGAAATTACCTATAATTTTTTTAATCGAGAATAATGGATATGGTCTTTCAACTCCAACTTCTGAACAATATGCATGTGATAATCTTGCTGATAGAGGAATTGGATATGGAGTAAAATCTCATACCATTGATGGAAATAATATAATTGAAGTATATGATACAATTTCAAAATCTGCAGAATATTGTAGATCAAATAAAGGACCTATTTTAATAGAAGCAAAAACATTTAGAATGCGAGGTCATGAAGAAGCTTCAGGTGTAAGCTATGTTCCCAAATCACTAATATCTCAATGGAAGAAAAAAGATCCCGTTCAATTATTTGAAAAATATTTATTAGATAAAAAAATATTAACCAAATCATCAATTATTAAAATTACCACAGAAATTAAAAAATCATTTGAAGATGATATTGAATATGCACTTAACAAAAATTTAGAAAAAACAAATGTTGAAAATGAACTTAGTGACGTATATGAAGAAAGTATACCTATAAAATATCCCAAGACTCGCAGGTCGAAAGAAATAAGGTTTGTAGATGCAATTTCAGATGGATTATATCAAAAAATGAATTTTGATAAATCGACTATTATTATGGGACAAGATATTGCGGAGTATGGAGGTGTATTTAAAATTACTGAAGGATTTTTAGAAAAGTTTGGTGAAAATCGTGTTAAAAATACACCAATTATTGAATCAGGTATAATAGGTGCTGCAATGGGAATGTCATTAGAAGGTTTCAAGCCTATTGTGGAAATGCAATTTGCAGATTTTGTATCATGTGGGTTTAATCAGATTGTTAACAATTTAGCAAAAACTAAATATAGGTGGGAGCAAGGAATCAATGTAACCATTCGTATGCCTGCTGGTGGAGGCATGGGAGCAGGGCCTTTCCATTCTCAAAGTAATGAATCATGGTTTACTCAGGTTCCTGGCCTTAAGGTTGTATACCCATCAAATCCCAGAGATGCAAAAGGCTTGCTTATTCAGTCAATAGATGATCCAAACCCTGTAATATTTTTTGAGCATAAAGGATTATATCGAAGTACCAAAGGAATGGTTGACGATGGCTTATATTCAATTGAGATTGGCAAAGGATCAATAGTACAAGAGGGAGATAAATTATCAATTATAACATATGGCCTTGGTGTCCAATGGGCTATTGAAAGTGTTCGCTCATTACCAGAAACATTGCAGAATTCTGTTGAAATTATTGATTTAAGATCTTTAGTCCCATGGGATAAAGAATTAGTATTATCATCAATCCAAAAGACTAATAGAGCTTTAATACTTCATGAAGCTACTTATACATCAGGATTTGGTGCCGAAATATCTGCAACAATTTCAGAGTATGCATTTGAACATCTTGATGCTCCGGTGACCAGATTGGCATCTATTGATACCCCAATACCATTTTCTCCAGATACTGAAAAAAATATTTTTTGGCCTAAAAATCAACTAAAAGATAAAATTATTGAATTGATTGAATTTTAAATTATTCAGAATGGAATTGTAGTATTATTCCAGTGTCTTTTTGATTCCATACATCATATTTATTCATGACAGATAAAAATAAATCCGATGATTTTATGTTATGAAACCATCTATTTAAATTAGGAAAAGTATTTTTAAACCAATTTGAATCAACATGCTCGCATTGTCGTATTAAAGGGAAAACAGCAATATCTGCTAATTGAATATTATTAGAAAAAAAATATTTATTACAATCTAAAATTTGGTCATAGGAAGATAGTATTTGTTTACATTTGTTTTGATAATATTCAAATGATTCTTCAGGAAATCGCTCCGAATATTTATATCTATTTAACCAAAATTTAAAATCAGTATCATTGATATTTATAAGCTTATATTGATCTTCGGGGGATACGCTAATCCAGTTTAATTTAGATTGTGAAATTGCCCATATCATAATCTGAAGGCTTTCATCAATAATATGATTATCATTAACTTTTAAAACTGGAACAGTTCCCTTAGACGAAATATCATATAATGATTGAGGTCTATCTTTTAATAATATTTCTCTTAATTCAATCTTAGTTTCAGATGCTGATAACGCCATCCTGGCGCGAATTGCCCAGGGTCACCTTCTAAATGAATATAAAATAGGATATTTGTTCATACTAAAAATCTAAGCCTATGCTAAGATACCATCGCGCTGATGACATCTGCTTAGATACAGGATTGTACTGCCAAGCCATATCGCCCTGCCATGGCATACCAAATAAGATAAATCGAGGTCCTATTCCAAATGTCCACACCCAACCTAAAGGATTAATTAATCTATCTTGTTGGTTTAAATTTGGATCATTGTTATTTGGATATATCTTGTAGCCATCAAAATCATTAATATTATCCCATGACCCGGCATTATCTATACTTGGAAAGTTTTGATTTTCGTTCCAGACTACTGCTAAATCTGAAAATAACACACCATTAATTTTACCAAGTAATCCCATCCAGGGGAAGTAATACATCAAGAATGGTAAGCGTAATTCAGCATTCATTAGTAGAACATTTCTACCATATTTTGTTCCAATTGGCACTCCCCTTAATGGCATAACATAAGTATCATAGTAAACTTGATCAAAACTATGTACATCATAGGCATGTGAATAGGTTGCATTATTAAAAAATGGTAAATAACTGGTTCCCCCAACTCTAAATCTTACAGATTCTGAGGCATCTTTACCTGAGAATGAACCGCCATAAAATCTAAATGCTGTACTCACTCCATTTACAATAGTTTTATAATATCTAAAATCAAATACCAAAGAATTAAAATTGAGTGAAGAATTTGATTTTCCCAGAACGCTATTTAGATATTTCACAGACATTCTTCGACCTTCTACTGGGTATGTCTCTCGCCACAAAGTATTATCAAATGTGTATTCTAATGATGGAATTAAAAATATTTTAAAATACTCTTTGTCAGCTACTTCATCATTATCATAATAGGTACTCCAGATAATTTCTTGCTTTGAATTAGAACGTAAATCAAATCCGTAATTAACTCGTTGAAATTTATTGATAGCGAAGCTTGGATCAATTGATAGTCCCATATACTGATATCTAATTGTTGGGAATAGATCTGTTACCATCTGACCATTACTCATTTCAACTTCTTGAAAATCATAATATTCTTGTCCATAATGGTAGAATGTATATCGCCAATCAGTTCTTTTCGAAAGATTATAATATTTAATTAAATAATCAGAAGATTTAATTTTAATCTGCATCTCTGTGTTTATCAGTATTTTATGATTTCCAAGAATATCACTGAATAATATGTTTACAAGTCCTGTGCTTCCTCGGACACTATTATATCCGTAGTCTACATTTGCATAATCAAGAGTAAATCGTGTTTTATATTTTAGAATTTGTAAAGGTTTAGTTGAGTCGAATTTTTTTAAATCATTATCAAAAGAATTTTCTTTATTATTTTTACTATTATTTCTTTTTGAATTTATTTGAGTAAAATCATAATTACTATAATCACTATTATTAAGAATAGAATAATCAAAAACTTTTTCTTCAATTATATTTTCTGTAGTTACTATTTGATTTAACCAATTAGCATCAATTAAATCAATCGAGCTATCTAAATATTTTTTTGGATTATATATAGTAAATGTATCATACCCTGAATTATTAAAACCTGTAAAAATCATTTGGTCTGTTTCGATATTCCATGAGAGTTGAGTAATACCTGTTAAAATATTAGTAATAGGCATGGCTTCTGCATATGAATCTTCCTTTAAGTATATATTATTTATACCATTTTTATCAGATATATATGCTAGAATTCTATCATCATTCGAATAGTGTGGATAGCTTTCACTATAATCAGTGTTCGTATGTCGCATTACTTCATCGCTATTAATATTTATACTATATATATCATATTGCTCTATATCAATATTTTTTGTTATAGAATCATTAATTTCATGAAAATAATTAATTTTAGTATGTGTGCCTCTATTTGAAATAAAAAATAAATTCTCTCCATTTGAATCCCATGATACTTGATCGTCTGAAAACCAATCATTTGTATAATTAACCAAATTATCATTATCAATATCGTATATATATATATCACTTGAAAATCCATTATTACCAATAAATGCAATTATATTTTTTTTAGGATGCCAAGTAGGTCTAAAAATTCCCTTGATATCAAATCGTTTTATTTCTTTTTTATTGGTATCAAGATTAAAAAAAATAATAGCATCAGATTTACCCGACTTCACGGCAACTGCTAATTGATTTCCATCAGGAGACCAGGTGATTCCAGGTTTCAATATATGCATTTCTTCTACATCAAGTGTTCTTTCTCCTCTAATAATTCGCTTTTTAAACTTTCCATCTGTTGCATTCATTAGATATAAATTGATAATACCATCTCTATCTGAAAATAGAGCAATTTCTTTTCCATTGGGAGATAGAACGGGAGCAATGTTATAGTGGTTTTTTAATTTTAAATGATCAGTTAATTGAAATGATATTTCAGAAATGTTTGATTTGTTATTAATATCTGGCCAATATTGTTTTTTTAAATATTGATGCCATTGATCTGATAGTTCATCAACAGTAATTGATATTGCCGCTTTAACCCCCCTATTCACATCACCTTTATTTTTAATTTGAGCAATTATTTCTGCAATCGATTCTTCACCCCATTTTTCAGTTATAAATTTCCACACAGACTGTCCTCCCCTGTATGCCCAGTATCCGGTTAGTTGATTTACATGAGGTAGATTTTTTCCATTTAAGACTAAATCGCGCATCCACATATCTGAATTTGTACTCCATTTTTCTGAAATATATTCAGCAAGCCCTTCATTCATCCATAGTGGAATTCGAACTTCAATAGAATTTGCCATCATTGATTTTAGATTACCACCATAAACACAATCATTAATAAATACATGTAACAATTCATGATATATCACATGCTTGAACTCTCGATGTGAGCCATCAAATGGTATGACCACTCTATTTTTTAATAGTTCAGTAACACCTCCAACTCCTTCAGGAAGATGTGATGATATGACATTTGTTTGCTGGAATTCATTATGAGAACTATAAATAATGATTGAAATTCTATCTTTTAAAGACCAATTTAATAATGACTTAATTTTATTGTATGCATCTTCTATATGTTCTTCTACAAAATCAATATGATATCCAGTAGAATCTGATACATATATATCAAAATGATTGGATTGAGCATAATACCATTCAAATTCATTATATTGTACAATATTTTTTCCAAACTGGTTTGGAAAAATAAAAGAAATAGTAAAAATAATTAATGCTATGTATTTATTTTTTATATATGTATTCATTT
>PCCQ01000061.1 GCA_002731795.1 Fidelibacterota bacterium | reverse complement strand
TACCAACAATACCTACCTCATCTCCATGACTCATCCAGACTTTTGAATTAGAAGACATTTTATCAAAAAGAATTTCATTTTTAGCAAAATCAACTGAAGCAAATCCATACTCCCCTCTTCCTTTAGAAATAATTTTACCACCTAGATTGTGGTTTAGTATTTGAAGACCATAGCAAATACCTAAGATTGGTAAATTAGATTTAATAATGGATTCTGATAAAGAATACGAATTATCATCGTAGACACTGGATGGCCCTCCTGAAAGGATAATTGCCTTAGGATTAAAAGAATCAATATCCTCAGTAGTTACATTATAAGGAAATATTTCTGCAAATACATTCTGTTCTCTAACCCTTCTAGTTATAAGCTGAGTATACTGAGAGCCATAGTCTATAATCATTATTTTATCATGCTTCATTGAATTTTACGTCTTCCTTTGAACTAAAAAAATTTATTAAACTGAATAATGTTTCTTTCATTTTATCCCGAGCTAAAATATCATCAATAAACCCATGTTCTTTCAAAAATTCAGCTTTTTGAAATCCCTCGGGTAAATCTTCACCAATAGTTTGTTTAATAACACGCTGACCTGCAAAACCAATTAAGGCATTTGGTTCAGCAAGGATAACATCTCCTAACATGGCATAGCTCGCAGTTGTACCGCCCATGGTAGGGTTAGTTAATATTGTAATTAATAAATTGGTTTTTGAGGAGAATTCTGATAGTTTAGAGCAAATTTTAGCAAGCTGCATTAAACTTATAGCCCCTTCTTGCATTCTTGCACCTCCAGATGAGCAAATAATAACAAGTGGTATTCTTTTTGTTTGAGATAAAGTTATTGCTCTTGAAATTTTTTCACCTACAACGGATCCCATACTTCCTCCAATAAACGAAAAATCCATAACACAAAGATTTAGCGCCATTGTATGAATTTTTCCTGAAAATACTCTAATGGCATCTGATACGCCAGGCTGTTCATTGTATTTTTTCAATTGATCCTTATATGACTTTGATGCAACAAAATTCAAGGGGTCTTGAGATTTAATATTTTCCCATAATTCTTCGTATTCATCAAATATAAGTTTTACATACTCTTTAGGTGTCATCTTAAAATGAAAGTTACAAGATCTACAGCAGCTAAAATTTTCTATTAAAAAATTTTGTGATAAAACTGCACCACAATTAGGGCACTTTATCCAAGTTCCCTCTTTGGTATCTTTTTTAGATATAGTATTGATTTTATTTGATTTTCTTCTAAACCACTGTGTCATTTACAAACCTAAATCCATGAGTATAGCATCGTTATTTCCATAATATTTATTTCGAGTTCCAACAGTTAAAAAGCCAAATTGTTTGTATAATTTTATAGCATTAGAATTTTGAGAATCAACCTCCAGGCACACTCTAATTTTATTTAACTTTTTACATTCTTCTATCATAAATTTAAGTAATTTAGACCCAACTTTATTATTTTGATTATTTTTAGATACCACAATCTTATATAAATGGACTTCATCTAAAATAATCTCAGAAATTAAATATCCAATAACCTTTGAAGTATCATTGTATACAAAATTCAAATATTTATTGAATTTCTTACATGAGTCAGTAAATTGATTCCTTGTCCATGGGTTATCAAAACTACTTTCTTCAATTTTTATAATTTCTTCAATATTTGCAATAGATAATTTTGTAATCATCTATTTTTTTGATATAAAATTATCTAGGTAAATAGGTGATATGATATTCAAATCTAATGTATTTAATTCTTTATAATTTTTAAATGCATATAAACCTATAGACTTCGAACAAAAGTCAACTTGCTGATAATTAATTATATCTTTGTATTTTTCAAGTTGAACACCAAAAACTTTTTTATCTCTAAAATCTAAAATATTTTTTATATCTCCCTTACTATTGGGACCTTCTTTTACTTTAAAATAGAATAAATTTTCTCCATATGCAGGAAAGCCGACGACATCATCGCTGCTTTCTTTCTTTATTTGTGAAAATATATAATTCATAGTATTGATAGGCACTAATGGGATTGATAATGAATATGCTATACCCTGCGAAATACTAATTGCGACTCTAATACCTGTATATGAACCTGGACCTATAGTAACTGCAATAAAATCTAAATGATCTAGTTTACAATCAGTTTTAGATAAACATAAATTAATAGCTTTTGGTATAAATGAAGAGTTCTTACAGTCATTATATTCAAAAATACATTCATCATTTGAAAATAATGAAATATTAGCTTTTTCACTAACGGCATCTATTGAAATAAAATTCAAAGAGATCTAATCCTTCTTTTATCAGTATCTATATTCTCAAATTTTATATACTGTACATTTTTAGGCAAAATTGATTCTATGATTTCAGGCCACTCAATTAAAACAATATTATTTGGATTGAAATAATCATACAAACCTAATTGGATCCATCTACTTATATTTTTTTCTCGATAGCAGTCAATATGAATGACCTTATGTTTTGCATCATATTCATTGATTAGTGTAAAGGTAGGAGAGTTTACCATTCCAACAAAATCTAGACCAGATAAAAGTCCTTTTATGAATGTAGTTTTACCTGAAGCCAGGTCACCAATGAAACCATAAATACCTCCTGGCTTAAATTTAGAAGATAGCGATTTCGCTAATAATATTGTCTGATCAGAACTATCTGTATTTTTATCAAATTGAATCATTTATTTTGGATTTAATGTTGCAACTGGTACAATAAGTTCATTCATTGAAATCCCTCCATGTTGAAAAGTATTGTTATACCGTTTAACAAATTGATTATAATTATTAGGAAAAACAAAATAATTATTATCACATGCTATCAAGTAATCTTCATTATTTTCAATGATTGGCAGCATGTAGCTTTCTGGGTTTTCCATTCTCAAAGCATATTTATCTTTGACTTTAATATTTTTTCCAATCTTATATCTAACTCCTGGAGATACATCTTTATATGCTTTTAGCCTAATTGGCTTTTTTGCCATGACGCTCCCATGATCACTAGTTATAACTATTTTCCTTTGCCATTTCTTTATTTCATTAAGAACTTCTCTAAACCACGAATTTTCTATCCAAGAGTAAATAATGTCTCTATATGAAGCTTCATCTGTAAGAACTTCTTTAAGTACTCCAGATTCTGAACGTGAATGAGCTAAGATATCAATAAAGTTTACAACTATACATAACAAATCAATATTTTTAAAATTATTAATATTTTTTGTTAACATTTTACCATATTCATAGCTTGAAACTTTTACATAATTATTTGAAATATGATCAAGATTGTTTCGTGAAAGCTGTTCTCTCAACAAATCATGTTCAAACTTATTGTAGTTACTTTCAATTTTAATCATTTCATTATATAAGCCTTCATTATGATTATACAATTCTAAAGGGAAAAGACCACTAAAGATCGAATTTCTCGAGTAAAATGTTGTCGATGGTATAATGGAGGATTGATATTTAGTATCAATTTTATAATCAGAAAATAAGCTTCTTGACATTAGCTTCCATTGATCAGCTCTAAGGCAATCCATTATAATCAATACACCCTTATTGCCATTCTTAAGGTCGTCAATTAAGTTATTTTTTAGAGTGTAAGGAGTGAACATTTGCTTTGTTTTATTATCTGATAGAAGATTTTTATATTCTGTTATGAAAAATTGATTGAATTTCTTGTCAGTATCTTGAAACTGTTCATCTAGAAGATTGCTAAGATTTACATCATCAACTTTATCAAATTTTACTATCCACTCACACAAATCATTATATATTTCAAACCAATCCTGTAAGCTTTTTGCATCCTCAGATTTTTGATTAAAGGATTGATATTTAGATAAAAAATCTTTTGCGATGTGCTCGCTTTGAATTTCAACTTTCTCAAGAATATTTTTACAAGCAATAAAAATTTGGGTTGGATTTACAGGTTTAATTAAATAATTTGATATTTGAGAAGCGATAGCTTCTTCCATCAGCCATTCCTCCTCATTCTTAGTTATCATTATTATAGGTATTTCAGGTTGTACCTTTTTAATTTTCTTTAGCGTCTCTATACCATCCATTCCTGTCATCATCTCATCCAAAAGAATTAAATCAATATTTTCTTTTATAAAAATATCATATGCATCTTCACCTGAATTTGCAGAAAGTACATTATAACCCTTATCTTGAAGATATAGGATATGAGATTTTAGATAATCAATCTCATCGTCAGCCCATAAAATTGTACCTCTATTTTCCATAACTTCTATTTTGAATCCAGAGCAAAAGTACCATCCCAATCCCTCCCTGGTGGTGAGTCTTTAAACTTTTTGCTTCTTATTATAAATACCTTACTGGGATTTGTTTTTCGTCCAGGATAATTTTCTTCAAGTTTATCTGATTTTGTAAATGATTCAATTGCCTTATCCCATTCTTGATTATGATAAAAATCTAAACCTTTATGGAATGTTTCAAGTAAAAGTTTAGTATCATCAGAAATATCATTTTTATTTGCAATTAGCTCATAAACATTAAGAGACTGATTTCTCCCAACTACAATAACTTTTCCAAGATCCCTAAAAATAAATCTATCTTTTACTTTATTGTATATATTTTCACCAACCTGGATTGTAATGCCAAGTTGTTTTGCGCTTGATTCTAATCTTGCTGTTAAATTAACCTGGTCACCTGTCATTGTATAATTAAGCTTCATCTCAGAACCCATATTTCCTACTACTATATTACCTGCATTTATACCAATTCTGTGTTGCATATTATGAACAATTTCAGGCCACTGATCTCCTTCAGATTTCCATTTCTGCCTTAATTCATTTAGTTTTTCATCCATACTTAATGCAGTCTTGCAAGCTAAATACTCTTGATCATCAATTTGTATAGGTGCACCATAAAATGCAACAATTGCATCTCCTATGTACTTATCTAATGTTCCTTTATTATTTATTAAAATATCTGTCATTGCTGTTAGATATTCATTTAATAACCTCAAAAGAGACTCTGCCTCTAATTTTTCAGAAAATGTTGAGAAACTTGCAATATCAGAAAACATCATTGTATGATATCCTGGATCACCACCTAATTTGGGCTCTTGTTTTTCGTCAAACATTTGATCAATCAAATCTGGAGATATATAAGCACCAAACGATTCTTTTAAAAATCGTTTATTATTACTTTCAACTATTAATTTATAAGATAAATTTATTCCGTAAGGAATAATTACAGCAGCAGCTGGGAAAATTACTGGAATGACAGCAGATTCATTAAAATTTGGTATATTAATTGCCCAAGGGTTTGAAGCTATTGAATTATAGATCATTTTAATCATCCAAATGAAATCATTAAAAAATAATCCAATTGAAAATGACAGCCAAACTATGAGTTCCGATACCACGAAAAGAAAACCGGTGAATGGCTCTAACCTAATTACTACTATAAGGGTAACTAGAGTGATTATTGCTATAATTAGAAAATGCTGAATGTAATATTCTGACTCTTTAGCTAACATTCCTAATGGATATGATATATAATTTTGATCTAAAATTTGCTGTGTAGCATTCGCATGCACCTCTACACCTGGCATGGGAAAAGTTCCACCCTGATAATTTAAAAATGGAGTATCTTTGAAGTCATGATCTTCAGCTAGTGAAGTTCCTATATATACAATTTTATCTTTAAATGGGTTTTTATTTTTCATGATAAAATATAATTCATGAGATGGATTTATGTACATATCCATCCAATCTGAGTCATAATCTGTAGTCCAATAGTAATCCTCTTGAGATTCACAATCTTTTTGAGATTTATAGATTGGATCTGGTTCTTCAATGAAACTATCAAAACAAAAGGCTGAATCTAAATTGCCAATCAGATAGTCTCTTGTATCTAATATATTTACCAGAGGGTACTTTCTAAAGGTTTTGAACGAATGAGAACGAGGACCATAATAATTTATTAAAAAATATTGCTGCCTTCCATAAATAGGAATATCGAGATTTGGACCTACGTTCATTGAATAAACATTAAAATCAACAGTGGGTTTTTTATCATCTTTTATATCCATAAACCTCAAGGCTGAAGAAACTGCTAGTGTATAATAATAATTAGTATCAGCCATGCTTACTTTGTTGAAAATTGGATATAATCTTTGGATTCCATCAATATCTTTTGAAATATCTACTTGTGCTATATAAGGTGTTTGATTTGAATCTAAAATTCTTGGATGTGGGACAACTCTAAATGTGCTAGGATTACGATCCTTATCATACCCAACCTTGCTTGCCAAAATAACTTCTGTACCATTAGTTTTAGCAAATCGTATTGCCTCTAGCAGAGCTATATCTCCATCAATAAAATTTATTTTATTTAAATCATCTTTATCTAAAAAGTTTTTTAGATTTTCTATTTGATGATCTGGTTTATCAAATTCAATATCAATAGTAATAACTTTGGCTCCAGCTTTTGATAGGTTTGTAACCGCTCTTGCCCAAACTGATCTACTATAAGGCCTAGGTTCGTTTAGGTATTCATAGCTTTCATCATCAATTTCTACCAAAACTACATCTAACCCATCATCCCAAGTGCCATTTTCATTGTAATCTTCAAAAGCCTCTCCTGCATCCCATACATTATTATTATTTAAATCTGTAAAGCTTTCTGGCGATGGTAGTTTTGTATTTTGATTATAAAGTAATGAACCAGAGATAGCCCCTCTAAGACTAAATCTAAAATCATAAAGTTTCATCTCTAAATAGCTGAATGATCCGGATATATGCAGAACAAATGCAAATATAACAGAACCTATAAAGATTAAAAGTATTGGAAGGTTATCTTTAAATTTATTTAACATCTTTAAAATTTATATTTTAAATCCATTAGTATGGAATAATTATCGTAAGATGGATTGCCATCAATAAATTTAATTTTATAATTTAAATTGATATTAAATGTCAAATTTTCAACAATAGAAAGCTGACTTCCTGCCTTGAAAGAAAGTTGACTGAAATTAGTATTTCCTCGACCTAATGAAAAGTTGACTCCTGGATTAATTTTACCAAAAATAGAGTATGTTTCATATTTAGTATTAAAACTAAACCCTAAGATTGTTTGAGATTGAAAAAAATCATTCACCTTTTCCTCGCCATTTTCATCAATATATTCTGTATCAAGTCCATAATCATAATAATTATAATTAATAGAGCTAAAAGTTTCAAGTCTATTTGTGAAAACAGTAGAAACTCCTAGATAGTATGACTGAGTCAAAGATCTTGGGGAATAATAAGTTTTATTAACAACTAAATATTTATTGATGTTAACTAAATCTTTTTTATCAGAATAATAAATGTTCAAATTAACTCGATGCCTGTAAATATAATTAATAGTAGAATTAATAGATAAACTAAATTGACCTGTTCTTGTTTTTTCAGGTTGATAGAGTTGAGTTGAAAGTACTTCAGATTCTTCAATTACTTCATTAGAGCTTAATTCATCTTCATTGCAATAATATTCATAAATGGCAGCTATATCACATTCCAAAGTATCGACTAAGCCATTTCCATTAATATCTTCAGTTACAATTAAAACTGGATTATATAATGGATCAATTCCATTTGTTCTATTATAAATACCAACAGATAAATTATAGGTAGGCATATTTACACCTGGATAAAAACCAAATATAAAATCATATTTATTTGTTTCACCATTATCTTCGACTAAACTAATCCCATCTTCTATGCGTTTCCATTTAAATTGAAAATTCAACTTATTATCTAAAAAATATGTCCTATCAGAAAAATATTGCTCTCTAACATTTGTTTGTAAAAAAGGATTCCCAAGTGAATTAAATTCTGGTCCAACTTGCTTAAAACCCCAGTTTATTTTATGTCCCAAGATTTTTTGATAAACATCAAAATAAACGGATAATGATGGGAGTGTCAAAAAATCTCGAAAGGTGATTCCATCATTAATATCAATTGGTATAATAGGGACTTGGGAAGTTCCGGTTTGGAAGATTTCTTCAAAATTTTCGAGATTATTAACAATATCAGGTATATCAGCTCCATTGAATTTGCCATCAATTGAGTCTTCTGCTGTCTCAGCACCTAATTGATCTAAATTTTCAAAAGTTAATGCAGGGTTCCATATATTTTGATTTAACATTGAAAAAGCAAACCCGTAATTTAATTTAATTGATCCTTTGCTAAGGTTATGCAAATAATCCGTAGCTATAATTATATTATCTTGAGGCTTAGCACCTTCCCATTGATTTTGAAGTAAATTAATCTCATAATCTCCAAAACAATTATTGTATGCACAATCAGTCATATCTACACTTCCGCTTTGATCTGTATGATAAAGTTCTTCATTCAAAATAAAATCATCAATAACTAATTGAAGGTTTTCATATTCTACATTTATCTTCCATTGATATTGATATACATCATAATCACCATCACTGCTCCATTGATTATCACCATCAATATCTTCATACCATTCTCCATTATCCCATACTCCATTTCCATTTTGATCATCAAGGGGCTCGTCATTAAATTTTCCTATAAATACTGTATCTAAAAAAAATGAAATAAAATTATTTTTATTAATACTTGATAAATCATTATTACTATCCCAAGAAATACTACCAACAACATCATGATCTGGCGCATTTAAATTTCCAATAAATTCATTTTCATCAAAATATCCATTCATATTGTAATCAACGAAAATATCTGAAAACAGATGTCGAACCATATTTTCAGGCAATAACATTAAAGAATTATCAACCACCTGATTAACTGATTGGATTTTATCTTTAACCTTCAAAACCTCAAATTTGAATGTAAAATTATTATCATTTGTATGCGCTATATTTAATCCAAGGATACCTTGTTTGAAGGAGTAATTGTCTCTTGTAATATCAATAATACCAAGGTTGTCTAAATCTAGAAAGCCGCTCGCTTGAAATGTCGGTGCTCTATTTTCTAAAATTGCCATAGCTCCAAAATCAGGTAATCCTTGTGTTTCTCTTAAAAGGTGACCTGATAGAAAATTGATATCAAATTTTTTATTTTTAAATTTAATATTAACACCTCTCATTCTATTACCATTTATTGTATAATCACTAAAGGATGGGTAAGAATCTCCAAGCTTAATATTAAAATATTTAGTACTAAAGTCTATTGACAATCTATCTTTTGTTTGTTCATTTAAATCTTCTAAAGAAGACTTTAAAAAATTTGATTTAAACTTCATCCAATCTAAGTCTACTTTATAATCACCCTTTAGTTGTCCGACTTGAAGTAAAATGTTATCACTTGACGTATTGTTTAGATTGCCCTCTATATTGCCGTTTTGAGATACAATAAAACTTTCTTTTTTTATAATGTCATTTAAAATAATATTAACTTTCCAAATTATTGGTTCGTATTGTAATCCAATGCTGTTAAAAAATATTACTTTAATTTCATGTTCACCCGGGATTAGTTCAAAATCAGGTATTAAGATCATATGACTATATTTAATATTTGCCAATGAAGTATAATCTAAATTATCAATGAAAATCTTTGTTTTTGATATATCAATATCATCCATCTTGAAGTACGACAATGAAATAAAAAATTCATCAGGCTTAATAAAAGTGTCTGGCGCTGGATGTAAAATTTCATAGTCAGGTACTAAAGTTTCAATAGAATTAGTTGTTGAAGAGATAAATTTTTCTGTTTTTACTAAAATTGGATTTTCTCTGGGATCATTGTCTGGGAATGCGATAACACCGCCATTCAAATTCTCTATAAGTATATAGTACTCTATAGCATTCTGAATGAATGAAGATGGAATTGTATACCTAAACTTCCCATCTATATAAATCATTTTATCATTAAAATATGTAGACTGACCATATGAACGATAAAACAATGTTGCCTTTAAGTTTACATAGTCACCATCATAACCTATAATCGAAGCTTCTACACTGTAATTCTTATTTGAATCTATATCAAAAATAGGATTATGAATGATAGTTTGGCTAAATAATAATGAAAAATAAAGAAAAATTGCTATAATTTTTTTGATCATTTTAAAGGCTCTTTGTAAAATGAGTTATTGTACTATTATAGTAATAGTCTTTTTCTCACCAGTCTCGTCCTCGAACTCAATAAGTATTTCATTCTCTAAATCCTCGGATGAAGATCCTGTTTCATTATTTATAGTATTAGTAGATGATTCTCCTGTATCTACTTCTCTTTTTTTAAGCATTTCTAGCTCTTCCGGAGTAATATCTCTAAGTTTCAATGATCCATCTGGAAGAGAATTTGCAACAGTGTTTTTTGTTAACTGCTTTCTTGCTCCAGATTCTCTATTTCGTATGACAACAGAGCCTGATTCTCCAAAAAACTGATCTCCATTATTCCCACTACAATCTATCCAAAAAGATGTTCCTTTTACAGATGCAACAGAGGTTGGTGTGATAACTGTAAATTCATCGACAGATTGTTTTTTTACATCAAACTTAACTGTCCCTTCATCAACCTTAAGTTGCTTGATTATTGATCTTCGCTCAACTTCACCTCTAATGTAAACTTCTGAATTATTATGTACCTTTATTTGAGTTCCATCATCTAAATAAACATATTTAGCAAATCCATTTTGTCCAGTTTGTATGAAGTCATTATTAAACAGTTCCATTCCTATTTTAGCTGACCCAAGCTCTTTATCAGACTTTGTTTTATGCTTAACATTACCTTTTGTTTTTGAAACTACAGCAAGAGTTGAACTTGAAAACAAAGAGCAAGAAAAAATAAATATAATTAAAAATAATTTAGTTATCATAATTACTCAACTGAAACGTCTTTAACATCAGAATTTCCTTCTTTAATTTTTGTAATGATACTTTCTAAATCTTGTACACCAGCATCATCGCCATTAAGCTGAATTCCTGTAAGAGAAAAACCATTTAATTCACCATTAGGACCAAAATATTGAGAAAATAATTCTTCTCCAATTAATTCCTTCAAAAATTCTAAATCACTTGAAGATGAGTTTTGAGATCTTCCAATTTTAAATATAAAAATATCACTAAAATCTTCTTTAAGACCTACTGTCGTTTCATAAGATCTCCTTATCTGCCAAACATAATATGTTTCTTGCTCTAAATCAATAGATCCAGTAGCTGGATAAGTGAATACTGATGAATTGCTACCAATTTCATAAAACTCAATACTTTGATCAGAAGGAAGATTAGAAATATCATTTAATGCTGCATAAGGTGAATCATGAGTCAAAGGATCATATTTTGAAACACGAATACCGTAATCACAAGCAGAACACATATCTGTACTCCATATAAAATTTGGATATGTGGTAAAAAGAGGTGACTGATCAGCCTCTGCAATTGAATTAAAACCTGGTGACTGCAAATCTAAAAAAGTAGGTTCATAAATTTCAACTTTTCTATCAATTTTATCTATTCGATTTCCTCCGCATGTGTTTTCACTTGTACTAGAAAACAACTCAAATGTAAATATGTATGTTCCATTAGGAATCTTACCAGAAGTCATTATGTAGCTTGTCATACTTTGAAGTTGATCAGAATCAGGCATATTTATTTGACT
>PCCQ01000060.1 GCA_002731795.1 Fidelibacterota bacterium | reverse complement strand
TTTCAGATTTTGCGGGCAAATTCAAGCCTAAAGACAAAATCTAAGTAAAAAATAGCCAATACTTTTAAAATATTTAATAATTTTTAAAATTATTTTTTATTTATTTTAGAAATAATCTTATTATCTACCAGTTCTCTATGATTAATTGAATCTAAATTTTCTTTTAACTGTTTTAGATTTGACGCTCCAAGTATGACTGTACTTACATTTTCATTTTTTAAGCACCATAAGATTGATAACTGTGATGGAGTTATACCTAAACTAGTTGCTATTTTTTGCACATTTCTAATTTTTTTTAAATCTACTGAGTTTAATGATTCCCCTAACCATTCATAGCCTTTTACAGTAAATCTCGATTTTTTTGGTATTCCTTTATCATATTTACCTGTTAATAAACCTGATGCAAGTGGAGACCATATTGTAGTTCCTAATCCATATTTCTTATATAAAGGTTTATACTCTTTTTCAAATCGATCACGATGAAGGATATTATATTGAGGTTGTTCCATTAATGGACCTCTTAAATTATTTTTTTCAGCCTCATCATGTGCTTTTTTAATCTCTTTTGCACTCCATTCTGATGTTCCCCAATAAAGAATTTTGCCTTGGTATATCAAATCATTCATAGCATATACTGTCTCAATAATTGGAGTTTCTGGATCAGGTCGATGACAAAAGTAAAGATCCAAGTATTCTACTTGAAGTCGTTTAAGAGCAGCATTACACGCATCATGTAAATGTTTTTTTGATAATCCTTTTTGTGTTGGAAGTTGACCACCCCAAAATGCCTTACTAGAAACGATATATGTGTCTCTTGTCCAGTTTAATTTTTTTAGAATTTTACCCATTAATATTTCTGATTTACCTGATGCATATGCCTCAGCATTATCGAAAAAATTAACTCCATGTTCATATGCATAGCTCATACAGTTTGTTGCAGTTTTTAGCCCTAGTTGATTTACAAAGGTCACCCATGAACCAAAAGAAAGCTCACTTACTTTTAATCCTGACTTTCCAAGATTTCTATATTCCATCATTTTTCTCCGTTTGTGATATTGTGGATATGTTTAAAAAAATTAATTTAGTAAATTTGTAATTATGGTAATTTAATAATCTATGAGTACCATTTTAATTATATTTTTTATGAACTTATTAAGAATTCAGCTAATATGAAAAATTTTATAACTATAGTTATTATGTCATTTACATTTTGTTCTAATTTTATTCCCTCAAATTATAAAGAGATAAATTACACACAGGTATTCTTTAGTTGGCCTCAAATAACTAATTCAGATTCATATATTTTAATTTTATCGGAAGATGAAAACTTCATTCAAGCAGATACATCTTTTGTTAATTCTAATTCAATTTTATATCCTGATTTTTTAGATTGGGGAACAAGGTATTTCTGGAAAGTCTGTAGCCAAACTAGTATTGAAGAGTGCCTTTCATCTAATGAATTTTTTATAAATTCACTACCTGAATATCATGCAGATCAAATAACTATTAATACTATCAATGAACAGGAGTATGCTAGCGGAATAAATATTTTAGATTTTGAATCACTTGGATATTCTTTAGCTGTAGATAAATATGGAGAACCGGTCTGGTATACTAAAAAAGAAAATTTTAATATGGAGCAAATTACAGTTACACAGTTTTTAGAAAATGGTAACTTTGTTGGATTTTCTAATGGTCGAGGATATGAATTTAATATTGATAGTGATATAGTCTTTGAAGTCCCTAATGAGTATAGTATCCATCATGAAATTAGAAAAACTGATAATGATACTTATTTTTTTATAGATGCAGAAATTGAATATCATCCATGCCCTATTGAATGTGATGATCAGTTTTTAGATTTTCCAGTTCCATGGCAAGGTGATAGGTTTGTTGAAATTAATTCTTTAGGAGAAATAGTATGGGATTGGAATACATTCGATGAAATTAGTCTGAACGAGTACAATCCTTTGTATGCCCAAATTTATAATGGAGTGACTGAATTAGATTGGACTCACTCTAATTCTGTTTTTTATGATGATAATACAGAAAGTGTATATGTATCTATTAGAAATCTTTCTCGAATAACTTCAATTGACTATATGTCTAAACAAGTTAACTGGAATATTGGAGAAGAAGATTTCATGGAAAATCCTATTTTCTTAGATGAAATTAATTTTTCTCAACAACATTCTGTTCAATTAACAGAAAGTGGTAATTTGATTTTTTTTGATAATGCCAGATATCAAGATCCCGAATTTTCACGATGTGTTGAAGTAAGTGTTAATGATAGCGGACCTATATTGATATGGGAACATGTACTGCCTGATTCAATGTTTACTGGATCAAGAGGTGAGTGTGATAGACTTTCAAATGGAAATTCATTAATTACTGCGGGACGCACTGGAAATGTTCTAGAAGTTAATTCTAATAATGATGTGACTTGGCATTTAAATGTTAAAAATAATGGTTACTATGTCACAATCTACAGAACAGAAAGAGTGCCAAATTTACATCCCAATACTTTTTCTTATATTATTGATGATCTTACTGGGGATAATGAAAATTATATCAAATTTAATAATGGATATATAAATGGAAGAATATATAATTCTGGATGGGGAATTGAAGGATTTGCATATAAACTTCTAAATGAATTTGGACAGGAGGTTACTTCTGGAAATATATCAATAGACTCTGAAGTAGTTGATTATCAGATAGATTTATCAGAATTAAATATTATTGATAATATGTTTTACACATTATCAATAAATCCATTAAACAATATATTGAATTCTAAAGATTTTATTTTTTATTTACAGGAGTTTATATTTGGAGATATTAATAATGACTCAGAAGTTGATATAATAGATATCATTGATTTAAATAATTTAATATTGACTGGTAATGATTTTTTATGGATTAATGATATAAACTATGATTTAAATGTAGATATACTTGATATTATTATATTATTAAATATTATACTAGATGATAATAATTAATGATTTAATATTAAATTAAATTTATATTACAGTATAAGTTTCCAAAGAATAATGAGATTAAAAAATACATATATATTTATTATTATTTTATCGCTATTAATGCCAGAGACTACTAGCGAGAATACAGACCCTTCAACAGAAGAGAAAAAGGGGTGGTCGCTATTCAAGAGAAAAGATAAAGAAAATAAAGAAGTTAAAGAAAAGTCTGATCGCAAAGGTTTTCTAGGTATCTTTAAAAGAAAGCGTAAGAAAGATGTAGAAGAAGATTTAATAGTAACTGAAGAATCTGATGAAGTGCTTTCTTCGATTGAATCAGGCAAAGAAGAGATTCCTGAATCAATTCCTGAAGAGTTACCAAATGATATCGATGCAGAAAAAGAATTTGATCCTTCTCTGGAACAACTATCCGAGCAAAGTCAAAAATCTAAAAATTCAAAGAGAAATAAAGAAATATATATATATCAAGATAAGGTTGTTGAAAATTTAGAAACTAGGAATGAAGCTTCGTCTCAAAGCTCAAAAACTTCTACTCAAAATATTTCTTTATCAGAATCGTCTACAAATAGTCAGAATCAATTACTACTTCAAACAATTATTGATCAGAATAAAAAAATAGATTTATTAATTTCCACATTAAGTAAAAATCCTCAGATAGATCAATTTGATACTACCCCAGATTCTGAAATGTTAAAGGATAATAGTTTGAAAAGTGGTGATAGTCAAGATATGTTAGAATTATTGAAGATTGTTCAGAATAAATTTTTCGAAATAGAATCTATGGTTTCTGGATCTGATTCATTATTTACGACTGCGCATAATGATATTAAAAATATTATGATTAAGATGGAATCCATGAATATGAGGTTGGAAACTAAAATTCAATCATTAGAATTAAGTTTAGGACTCCTTGAAACCGATTTAGCTGTGAGGGTAGACTCTTTAGAACAGAATATGACTTCGAGGGACTCAAGAATTGATGAATTAGAAAGTCTAAATAAAGATCTAGTTATGCAGATGCTTAAGCTTGACAATAAATTAGCTGCTAAAGTAATAAAATTAGAAAATAAAATGCTAGAGCTTGATAGTGGCTATTCAAATTTAAAAGATATCAATAAAGATTTAGTTTTTAATGTCTTAAATCAAAATTCACCAACAGAGAACGATGTTGAAGATATTAAAGATGAGAAAAATAGTCTTAAAATATCTAAAACTGAATACAAGAAAAGATACGATGAGGCATATACACGGTATTTAGATGGTGATTACAATAAAGCACTGTCAATGTTTGGCTCTCTTATAGAATTAGAAAATATCAATGATCTAACTGACAATTGCCAATATTGGGTAGGTGAAATTTATTATGCAACTCGTGATTTTAGAAATGCAATTGATGCATTTGACAAGGTCTTTAAGTATGAAGAAAATAATAAAAATTCATATGCTCAGTATAAACTTGGTCTCTGTTATTTAAATATTAATGATAAAAAAGAAGCTGTTAATGCATTCCAAAAAGTTGTAGATAATTATCCAAAACAATCTGACTTAGTTAGAAAGTCAAAAAAATTCATACAGAAGTACAAATAATATTTAAACGATATTCATTTAAAAACTATTAATTCTATAATTTAATAAAAGACAAAAAACTTTTGTTGAATAGAAAAAACTTCAAGAAAAAAATTCATTAAAGATGTATCAATAGATGATATTTGTACCATTTCTTTACCATCATTATTAGAAGCATAAATCTACCCATGAACTCTTAAAATCAATATTTATAGTAACTCCACATTTTATAAATTTTACTTTTATTTAATAATGAGCCTACAATATTTAGGAAGTACTTACGTTTATAGGTAAATTGCAATAAATATAAAGGGATTACCAAATGGATCAAATCTTAATCAACCAATCTGTTGCCATACTCTGTGATGGAAATAATATTGAAAGAAGTATTCATGATACCTCAAAAAATAAAAATGCGATGATTAATTTTGATACACTTATTCCTAAGTTGCTTAATGGAAGAGGTTTAAATAGGATGATATATTTTAGAGAAGGTAAGTCTATTTCAACAAAATTAGCAGATAGACTTCATGAAAATTTTTATGGATCTGTAATCCCTTGTCATAAATCTGCTGATATTCCATTGACTATTAAGGCAATGCAGCTTGCTTCTAAGGTTGATACAATAATAATTATGTCTGGTGATTCTGACTTTGTTGAACTTGCCACTCATTTAAGAGCTGAAGGAGTTAGAGTAGAGATCGCTGCAATTAGGCATACTACAGCACAGATACTTATAGATAATTCTGATTATATGCATGAGATTTCTAGTGATGATTGGTTTATTTATAAAGCTCCCAAGATATCCCCAACAAAAAAATGAAACTTTTTATAAGGTTGGGCATTATATAAGAAAGGAGATACTCAATCTCCTCTTTGTCCTCCTTCAAAAATGCCCTTAATTGGGCATTTTTTATGTATATACCATTACAAAATGATTAATAATAATTAACTTAAACTTTATTAATATAGCATATGAGTTTCTTGAGAAGAATATCAGTCAATTACCCTAAGCTTACTATTACTATTAGCTTGTTGTTTACTATTATTATATCTTTCGGTATAAAATCTTTTATTGTAGATGATGATTTTTTCAAGATGTTTCCCAAAGATATGCCTTCAAGATTACTATGGGAGGATATGACAGATGAGTTTGGAGATAGTGAATTTCTATTTATTGCTTTTGGAAATAAGGATAGTGATATATACAATGTTGAAACTATAAATTCTGTTAAAAATTTAACTGATGCTATAAAGCTAATTAATGTTGTAGATAAAGTTATATCTCTTTCAACGGTTAATATAATCTCTGTTGACCCTGATGATGAAGAAGAATTATATACTGATAGACTATTTCCAGAAAGAAAATTAAACTCTAATGATATCATTAATGCTAAAAAATATTTAGATAACAACCCAGACATTAAAAACAGATTAATTAGTATTGATGAAAAATTTACTGCTATTGCTGTAAGATCAATTGTTAAAGATAATAATCAGAATTATCGTAATAATGCAGATCTCATGAAAAGTATTACTCCATTAGTAGATAAATATCTTGATAATTATAATATCCATTATGCAGGTAATCCATATATAACGGGAGCAGTTCCAGAATTGATTAAGTCGGATGCATCCAAGTTAATTCTATCAGGCTTATTTATTATGGTGCTATTACTTTATCTAAATATTAGAAATATCAAAGCAGTTCTTATGATTTTGTTGGTTATAATTTTGTCTTTAGTCAGTATGAATGGTTTTATGGGTTGGATGTTCTTTTTTACTCAAAATACAATATTTAACTTTACAATGATAAGCACGTCGATGCCTATAGTTCTTCTAACCATTGCAAATTCTGATGGAGTTCATGTAGTCACTCATTTTTTTAAGCAATTAAGGCATAAACAAGATAATAGGACAGCAATTGAATCAACGATGAAAGCTATGGGGCTTCCTATTTTCATAACATCACTTACAACAATAATTGCATTTCTTGCAATGTTTTATGCTCCAATAACTCAATTGATGGGATATGGTATTGTGGTAAGCTTTGGAATTTTTTGGGCATGGTTTTTGTCAAATTCACTTTTGCCATCAATGCTACTTTTATCAAGATGGGAATTAAAAGCAAACTTTATATCTAAGCTTGGTTTCCTTGAAAAATTTATTAATAATATAGGAAATGTGATTTTTCATTATCCCAGGCGAACTCTTTTAGTCGGGGTAAGCTTTGTGATTCTTGGTTTAGTTGGCATTTCATTTCTAAAAGTAGAAGTGAATATTATTAAATTTTTTAAGCCTGGAAATTCGATTAGGCAAAGTACTGAGTTTGTTGATCAGAATTTCGGGGGTACTATGAGTTTACTTATGAGAGTAAATGGAGATATGAATAGTCCCAAAACTTTAAATAGAATCTCAGAGATTCAGGATTATATTGAAACACATCCTGAAGTAAAAATGACAGCATCACTTTCAGATTTAATAAAAGAAGCACATAAAACATTATATAATCATGATGATTTTTATACTATTCCAGATAGCTTGAATCAAGTTAGAAATTTATTATTTATGCTTCCAAAAGAACAGAAAATATCATTTGTAAATACTACTACCTATAAAACAGGAATGGTCCATACCTATTTAACATCACTATCTACAGATGAGATTGTAACAATTTCAAATGATATAGAAAATTATATTGATCAAACATCAAATGGCCAATTAAAAATAGAAACAAGTGGTCTTATGATTATTTTAAAAGATTTCATTTCTATGATTATAGAATCATCAATAATCAGTATTTCTGTTTCAATTATAGCAATCTTTATAGTTTCTTTTCTATTTTTTAAACGTTTAATATGGGCGGCTTTGTCAGTAATGCCTCTATCATCTGCTGTAATACTTAATTTTGGTTTAATGGGAATTTTTGGTGTAAAACTAAGTCATTTAACTGCACTTTTAACATCAATTATAATTGGAGTAGGTGTAGATTTTGCTGTACATTATATATCTAGTTATAGAAGACATTGTAAGAATGGAAGTAGTGCTTCTAAAATTAGCATATTAACAATGAATGATGTGGGTTATCCAATAATTCTCGATGTTGTATCAAATATGGGTTTTGCGGCACTTTTATTTTCAGATATTGTGCCACTTAATTACATGGGTGGATTAATGATTTTTGCAATGTTATCTACTTCATTTGGAACATTCCTCTTAATGGGAACGACAATTGAGATAATAACAAGAAATAAAGGAAAGATAATGTGATTACAGATATACTATTAAAAGAATTTAAAGAAGAATCAGCCGGACTAAAGTCATTAGTATTAACTGATAGACAATTATGTGATATTGAACTAATTATGAGTGGCGCATTTGCTCCTCTAAAAGGTTTTTTAGGTAAAGATGACTATGACTCAGTCGTAAATGAAATGCGTTTATCAAGTGGTGAAGTATGGCCGATACCTATTACTCTTGATGTTGATGAAAATTATATATCACATAATTCAATTGAAATCGGATCAAAGATTGCTCTTCGAGAAAAAGAGGGCTTTTTAATTGCATTTTTGACTATTTCTGATATTTGGAATCCAGATAAAAAAGTAGAGGCTGAAGCTGTATTTAAAAGTAATAATGTTCATCATCCTGGTGTGAATAACTTATTAAATATTACAAAAAGTGTATACATAGGTGGAGAGTTGACTTATATCCAGCAACCAAAACATTACGATTACCCATTATTGAGGCATACCCCATCTGAGCTGAAAAGCCAATTTGAAAAAATGGGGTGGGAAAAAATTGTAGCTTTTCAAACTCGTAATCCAATGCATAGAGCTCATAAAGAAATTGCCTATAAAGCAGCCACAGAAGTTCAAGCAAATTTACTAATACATCCCGTTGTAGGTCAGACAAAGCCAGGTGATATAGATCATTTTACAAGGGTCCGTTGCTATCAAAAAATATTAAATCATTTTCCTGAAGGCACAACTATGCTTAGTCTTCTTCCTTTATCTATGAGGATGGCGGGTCCAAGAGAAGCGTTGTGGCATGG
>PCCQ01000059.1 GCA_002731795.1 Fidelibacterota bacterium | reverse complement strand
CAATGTCCGGAATGTCCAGGGTAATGATTGTGTGCTCTACATGGGGTGAAGGTGAAATGCCAGACAACGCTGAAGAACTGTATGAAGCTGCTGTTGGCGTTGGTAAAATATTAACCAATACTCACTTTTCAATCTGTGCACTTGGAGACACAGGTTACGATTTATTTTGTCAGTCAGGTAAAGATTGGGACAAGACTATGGAAGACATGGGCGGTTCCAGAATTCATGACAGAGTTGACTGTGATGTTGACTTCGAAGACCCTGCAGAACAATGGATGAATGGTGCAATGTCAAAACTGGCTTGTGTAGACAACGACGGCGCATTTCAATCAAATTTAGTTGAAGACATGGTGGCTTACTCATCAGGCAACGAAGTAGAAGCCGATCCAGAACCAGCAGGAGAAGCTGGAATTCCTCAAGTTGCGGCTATGGGTATTCCTCAAGGTGCAATGGCTGAGGTAGTAAAGAGGCCACACCAATATACAGGATATAAACAAAATTCATATTGTGTTAAATGCGGTAAATATTGCTTCCATTGGCATGGAGCCTCTCCTAACAATCCTGACTTATATCCAGATTATGAATGTAGAGAATGCGGATATATTAGGAAAATGAAGATAGCTTGATTGATAAAAAATATATTGAAGACAGAAAAGAATTCTTCTCAGTACTTTTTGTTATTAGCGTAATTTTTGTCATCTATGCTTTAGCTTATCTGTTAAATGATTCTACATGGTCTAATACAACAGCTTCTGGTTATTGTGAAAAAGTAAGAGACTCTTGGATTCGTGAACCCACAAATACAATTTCTAACTTAGCATTTGTCTTTGTTGGAATGTATATTCTTTGGTTAGCTCAATACGATCCTCTAGATGGCAAACCATCGCTTTCGAATCGAAGTTGGTTTCTCACAATGTATGCTATCTCTTGCGTAGCAGTAGGAATGGGTAGTTTTGCTATGCATGGTTTCAACACAGGATGGGGAGGTTGGTTAGATGTTACTGGAATGATAATGTATATTTCAATGCCAGTTTTCTATAATTTCTCCAGATTTCTTCGGTGGTCCGAAACGGAATTTATTTCTTATTACTTGATTTCAAATTTAATTTTTGCAATCTTACTATGGCAGTATAGTCTTCTCACATTCCTTTGGGGTGCTTTGATTGGAGTATGGCTATCTCAGGAATTAGCTCTCAAGTACCAAAAGCAACCTCATATAATTTTCTTAGTGCCAACTTCGATAATTATGTTTTTGTATCTTTACACTTCGCCAAATAAAACTCCAATTGATTTTTTCATCGATGAGATTGAAGGAATTTTACTTTGGGCTGCTTTAGCTTATTTCCTGTATAGAATTGAAGATATTAAGTTAGAAAGAACCCACACACCCTATTTCTGGGCCGGATTTGCAGCATATGGACTCGCCACCGTAATCTGGCAACCAAGCAAAACAGATGGTGTTTTATGTGATCCAGACTCATTGATTCAAGGACATGCAATATGGCATCTTCTTGGAGCTGTAGCCATGTGGTGTTTCTACAAGTATTTTAGAACAGAAATAGATAGCTATTGAGCTTCGTAAGTGATAATCCACATTCGTAACTTAATCTCCGGCAAGTAACCATCAGGATCGTTTACACTTGGATTATACTCTTCACCTTGGTATAGACCTCTATAACTTAGCTGGTTAGTTCCTACATTTGATTCACTGGTAATATCAATCCGATTGTACTCAACATCTTGTCCAGGACACCAGCCAGCTCTTCCGTAAACCCATGTTCCATATTGGTTAGCCGATACACCTTCGTTTACTCTGTCGTAGCAGCCGTAAGGGGTACCTCCATTTGGATGCTCGAGTAGGCCTAAGGTATCTCCATTCACGGTAAACTCGTGCTGATGGTTACAGAACTCAGCACAGTTTTCATCGGTACTGCTGTGGCCATGGCCCGTAAAAAATGTTACAATTTCAACTCTTTCTGTATTTTCAGAAACAGCGTATTCAAACGGATTTTCACTTCCAAAAATATCATTGTACTCTAAGTTAAACTTTCTTGTTGCTCCAGCTAAATATTCAGCACCAACTGGAGTGTAATCTTTATTTTCATTCCAGAAAAATAATTTTACTGTAAGGCCATATGCATTTGGCTGCCAATAATTAAATTCATTAATATCTTCATTCTTGAGAACACCTAACATTGGGCTAACATCTGAGATGTATCTTCCTTCTCTATTATACGCAGTAATGTATCTTCCAATCTCAGCTTTCCAAGCTCTATTCCATTTTCCTTCACACCTAGCTGAAGTATCTTCGTCTCCAGCATCCCAGCGGTGTCCTGCAGCTTCACATAATTCCTGAGTTGCGTATTCGGATAATACTTCACCAATACATTCTTCGTAAATTGTAAATTCAGGTAAAGAGCATTCAGAACTGTAAGCATTCAGATATCCTATGAAATCCCACTCATTGCATCCTTTGTGGTCCTGACAGGCTTCGTAAGTGTAAACTGCAAATGAATCAAACTGCTCTAGGTTATCTGGCATTTCCACGTTACGTACGCTTGTACCTCCTCCCCATCCACCGCCATGTGTGTTGGATTCACCTTGATTCCATTCAAAAATGGTTACAGATTCGCCTTTGATACAATTCTGAGGAGCAAAATTCCTTTCGTGACATGGAGTACTAGTGTGATATTCCATTGCAGCCAATTCTCTTTCTAAACCGAATTCAAAATTAAGATAAATTGGTTCATTTGCAATAAAGTGAAATCTATACCAACTAAAATTCTGATTAAAATTCAAATCCCAGAAACTTCCTACTTCTTGCCAGCGTTGCAGTCTATCTATGCAAAACCATGCTGGGGATTCTTTTTCTTCAATGAAATCAGCAATACTTCCATCTAGGAAATTTGCATCCATTGCAATGTAATGAACTCTATCACTCCAATGCTCTCTATCCTCTTCACTCATACCAGCTAGAGCTGCATTAACTCTTCCAGACATATAGCTGACATCTCCCATCCACCCACCATCACGGTAGGAACCGAAAAAGTAATGAACATTGTCAGGAGATTTTTCAAACATTAGGCTTAGTTCTGTTGCTTGACCGACAGGATTTGCGGAATTCCAAGTTATTACGCTATCAGGATTTAGAGGGTTGTAAATCACAAAAACATAATTATTTTTTCCATTCCATTCGTTCTTAAATTCCCAATTATTTGTAAGATTTAAATTTTCATTAATGGGTTGAGGAACTGTGAAATCATCTACAGTACCCATATAGGAATTAGAGAACGGTCCATTATTCCAAGGAATTGGTTTCTCAAAATAAGAGCATCCATTGTCATCTACTTCCTCTCCATAAAGGAAAGGCCCATCAGGACACTGATCGCTATCTGAACATAAGCCATCACCATCTGGGTCTCCAGTAGAATCATTTCCCCAGCAAACATCTAGTAAATCCACAATTCCATCTCCGTCAGTATCTCTTTGTGATGCTGAGCAACCTTCTTCATTAGGAATTTCATTCATAGGAGTTTTATCACAATTATCGTACCTATCTTCTATTCCATCGTTGTCATCGTCATCATCTTCAGTATTATCTTTACATCCATCCATATCCCAATCATCAGACCCTCCGGCTTCCCAGTTAGGAGTGCCTCTTGGACACTGATCAATAGTATTATTCATTCCATCATTATCCATGTCCGTATCAACTCCGTCGGGGAGGCCATCCTTATCATAGTCTAATGGCTTTGAAGAAGGACTTCTAGGATTAGTGCCAAGACTTAGTTCTAGAGAATTATTGTAACCATCACCATCGATATCGTCATCGATTTCTAAAGAGGTAGTACAATTATCTTTAACCGAATCAGGCTTTCCATCACCATCCATATCTTTTGTTGCGCATTCATCATAAGGAAACTTATCGCCGTTATCTCCTACTCCATCTTCATCAGAATCTTTCCATTCAGTTGGATCATTTGGGAATGCATCATTATTGTCATCATAGCCATCATTATCAGAATCTAAATTTGAAGGTCCAGTATCTTGATTATTTGAATTATCATTATAGTCATAGTAATTGTCATTATTTGATTCATCATTATTGCTCGAGTTACTGACTTCATCCTCGAGACATCCACTCGTTGAAACTATAGAAAATAAAAATAGAAAAATCATCACAAACGAGCTACTTTTCCTTTCCATTGTTCTCATTATTGTTCAGGTTACAAATAAACTTTGTTACCATCAAATCACATATTTAGTGGCACTTACTATCCAAAATTGATGTCTGCACAAACAGCAAGAAAAGTAGCTCTTGCATACTGGGGATTTTCTAAGAAAGCTAGTTCTCGAGCCAAGTCAGGAGTTGATATAGATATCATAAAGGGTAATGGTTCAGTTGATTTAACTGAACAAATTCCATCAATTCAGAAATTTGCAAAAGTAGTAGATGCTTCATGGGAAGATTTTACAGGATATGTTGGAAAATATGGTAGAATTCCCTTTGAAGCCTTAGTAGATATTGCAGCAAAAGCTAAGAGCAGTAATGAAAATATTGGCAAATCAAACCTAGAAGAAGTTGAGAAATGGGCAAGACTATTGATTGATTCAAATTCAAACTATTTCATTGCTCGTGCAAAGGATAAGGGGACCTTACTACAAGTCTTAATCAACACCAAAAACTAATTCAAGCTTTATAATTCACACTATATTGTCATAATTATGAAGATTTATACTAGAGCCGGAGACGAAGGTCAAACAGGATTACTTTACGGCGATAGAGTTTCTAAAAACTCTGTACTTCCTGAAGCTTATGGGACAGTTGATGAAGCTCAAGCAATATTGGGTTTGGTTCGAACAGAATGTGAGAAAGGAGGTGATTTAGAAGATAAAATAATTCATATTGAAAGAGATCTTTATGTTTTAATGGCAGAATTAGCCACTGATCCATCAAAGCATGATAAACTAAAACCAGGTGAAAGTAAAGTAAATGAAGAAATGATTAAATTCCTAGAAGATTTTATTGACGAAATTACAGCAAGCTTCGAATTACCAAAGGAGTTTGTACTGCCAGGTCAGAATCGAATTTCAGCATTACTCGATGTTTCAAGGACAGTGGTAAGAAGAGCTGAAAGGCGTGCAATTACTTGTAATATCGAGGACTCTTTGGCTGTAGCTTACCTTAATCGGCTATCAGATTTACTATGGGCAATGGCTCGCTGGCAAGAAGGTGAATCAATAACGTCCCGATCAGTAAAATGAAGATTCCAGATCACCTAAGACCACCACTTTTAGAGCAATTGGAAGATCAAGAAAATTCAGAAGATTGTCTAACCATGCGAGGTTCAGCTTTAGGCCATGCACTTCTCGGTAATGTAGAAAAAAGAGATTCTTTCATTGAAAAATTCATAGCATCAGAAGAGCCTCCTATCGAGGGCAATGAATTAGCTAGAGAGTTACAAGCAAGAGGTGTTGGTAACATCTTATTGGGCAAAAAGACAGAAGAGTATTTGTCAAGAGCCAAAGAATTATTCGAAAATGAGCTTGAAAAGGCCTTGCCTGATTTACCCGAGGATGTGGCAATAGATGTTGCAACAGAACCTCTTAAAATGGCAAGACAAGCGAGAAGTGGTCTAATGGAAAATGCATTCTTGAGAAAAGACTGGAAGCTCTGTATTAACGAAGCCGAACACGGCCGTTCAATCATACCAGATTATCTTTTGTATCAGCCTCACAGGGAAGGCTATCCAATAGAATTTGTTGCAAAGGGTATGGATGATAACGACAAAGATTTAATTTCCAAAGGCCTTGAAATGCAAGAAGAATTTTTACAATATGTAATAGATGTAGGGTATCTCAAGCCTTGGGAAGATGCCTATTTTGTATCTTATTCCTTGTCACTAATTACTAGAAACCTTGTTTCTAAATTATAAACCGACTCTTTAAATACGTAGTATTAGTTTTTAGCTTCCGAGGTATTTAATGTCTCAATTAAAAAAAACAATAAGCAAGCAAGCTTTGGCATGGACAGCAGTTTTTGCTCTCATGCTAAGCGTTCTACCATACACTGTAGCTGACCAAAACTCCGATGAATATTTTGAATCATGGAGTTACGAGCTTTCAGATACTGATGGAGACGATCAAGACGATACAGTTATTTTTACATTTGATGTAGACACGAACGTTTCTGATTACACAGAAGTTGAAGTTTACATGGATGTAATCGACGCCAATGGAAATTATGTTGGCGGCGAAAGTGACGATTATGAAATTTATTGGACTGAAAACGACACATTTCAAATGGAATGGTTCGTAGATGATTGTTACGAAGAAGATGACGATGGATGTGAGGCACCTTACGATTTTTCATTTGCTCTTTACGAAATTGATGACAATGGCTACTATTACTATGAGGACAATTTTAACGAAACCGACATCTGGCTAAATCAAACCACGATAATTCCTGAAGGTATAGTTCAAGTTGAGAATGGGGTATTCTCTGATGATATAGATGGTTTTCATAACGATATTGCTTTTTTAGCACACATGGAAGATTATGAGATTTCGAACGTTACCATTGAATTAGAGAGAAAAGTCGGTACACAATGGGTAGATGTGGGAAGTGATGAAACTAACGAAGAAGGAGAATTATTATTCAAGAATATGACATCTGGAGAATACAGATGGTTTGCAACATATGAAGGAGATAGTATAGATGCTCAAAGTCATACTTTTGTATTTTACAGCCCTACTTCAGATGAAAACATTGGTCATGTCGGATTTATGGATGATTTTGATGGAGATGAGGATTTTGATGATTTTGCATTTTACAGATTAATAGGTAACGGTAGTGGAGGTGATTGGTATGTAGACGATGGAGTTTATGTCGAGTTATTCCACGCAGAAAACAACACACTTTATGAGGAAGATGGCGGAGATGGTAGCGATGAAGTTCTTATGTTTAATGATGTTCCTGAAGGAAATTACACCTTCAATTTGTATAACGAAAGTTCAGATGGAGATTTATTGCAAACAGGTTGGATGCATTCATATGGAAGCTTGAATACAAATTATGGAGAATACTTTGAATCTTGGAGCAATCACACTACAGATACCAACGGAGATGGAGTAGCTAACAACATATTTGTAGAGTATAACCCAGATACCGAGTGTAATTGTACGGTAGATATTATGGTTTCATACGAGATATACGATGCAGATACAGGCATATACATTGATTTTGAAGATGAAGATTATGAAATTAATGGCACAGAAGTAGATCAATTTGAAACCGATGTCTTCTATGCACCTAGAGATTCAAATTATACTTTTGAATTTTATCTATATGATATTAGTGGAGATAATTGGAATTATGAAGACAATTTTTCTTTCACAGTATATTTAGAATGTGACACTACCAATGTTACTTGCGATTCAGATGAGTACTTTGAGTCTTGGAGTTATCATACTAACGATACTAATGGAAATGGTATAGCTAACAATTTGTATGTTGCATACAATCCAGATACAGATTGTAACTGTTCAGTAGATATTGAAGTAAGCTTCTATGCAATAAGTGAAAACGGAGATTATCAATATGGTGATTATTACGATCACAACATAACAGGAACTGAAGTAGATAATTTCACAACAGATATCTTTTATCCATCTGAAGACGCAAATTATACTTTCTACTTTACATTATACGACGATAACTGGAATTTTGAAGATGAATTCAATTTTACAGTTTATTTAGAATGTGATACTGAAGACGAGAACTCAAACTGTGACTACGACGAGTGGTTTGAAGATTGGGATTATGTAACAGAAGATACTGATGATGACAATCTTGATGATACTATAATAATTGATTTCGATCCAAATACAGAATGCGACTGTGAAATGGACGTCTCAGTTTATGTTGATGTTTATCAAAATTCATCAGGTAATTACATTGATTATGAGTATGAAGAGTTTACAATTAACAGAACTGATCAAGTTTATTTTGATATGGATTGGACTTCTCCTAACAGTACATCTTATGATTTCTATGTCTACATTTATGATGATGAATGGAATTTTGAAGACTCATTTTGGATTAGAAATGTTTACTTGTACCAGACCAGCGGCGCAGGAGGTCCTGGTGACGATGATGAATATTTCGATTTCTTAGATTATTATACCTATGATGAAGATGATGATGGATACGATGACACTCTCGAAATTATGTTCGATCCAGATACTACTTGTGACTGTTACATCGATGTAATTTCTTATTTCGTAATATACGATAATCAAACCGGGGATGAGGTAGATTCATGGGATCGTATTGATGAAATTTATAATGATGATGATGAATATTTCTGGGATGATTGGACACCGCCATACAACGGAACTTTTGATGTGGTTGTTGAACTTTATGATGAAGAAGATAATCTAGAAGATTTGGTGCAGTTAAATGATATTTCGCTACACGTACGCTCACAGAACAATAACAGTGAAGACTATTATTTTTCAGAGTGGGATTATTATGTAGAGGATTCAGAGGCAATATTCATAGGATATGACCCAGATACAACTTGTGATTGTTATGAAGAGGTTAGGGTTGAAATTGAAGTTTATGATTCACAGAATAATCAGTACGTAGATTACATTGAAGATTACCATGAGATATACTACGACGATTATGATTGGTTCGAGCAAGAATGGCATGCACCATACAATGGTTCATTTGAATTCTATGGTTATTTGATTTTTGAAGACAGTCTAGAAGACAGCTTCTTCATAGATTCCATTTATCTAAACGAAAGTCATGATGATGGCAGCCATTCAGCTAATGGTATTGCACACGTAGCTTACATACTTCCTTTAGATGAAGATGAATATGTTAATGATTTCATTGGGATGGTTGGTTCAGGTAATGAGGCTTTCTTTGAGGTAGCATACGAAGACAATGTTGTAGCATCAGGTTACTCCGAAGACGGAATGTGGTTTGCTAACAATCTACAAGAAGGGTGGTACCATTTCCAGATTATTGATGAGGATGATTCTCATGGTGACCATGAGTTGTTCTTTCAATCTGGCTCCTTTTACTCTTATGGAAATAATTCACACGATTCTTCAGACATCGTTAATGTAGGATTGGCAGTTGGAGTAGACGAAGATTATGAAGATGATCTTGAACTAGAGTGTGATGTCGGCCCTTGTGATGACTTAGGTATAATTGCTTACATAGGAGATCCTGAAGATGGAGGAGTCGAAGATATTTATTTCGATATTTTCCAGTGGAATGATGAAGAAAATGAATGGGACTATTATGTTACTTTAGCTACAAATGAAAGCGGTATGGACATTCATCATGACACTCCATGTGGAGAGTACATGTGGATGACAGAGTTGAACGGTAATGAAGCTAGTGGTAGATTCGATGTGCATGCTAATTGCGATTCTGACAGAAGAGCTTGGTTTGATTATGTTGAATATATATTATATGATGAAGATGACGACAATCTCGAAGATTACATATCTATTGACTATGCAATTACTGTAGAATGTAGCGATTGTGAATACATGGACCTTCTGTTGATTCTTGACGTAGTTAATCAAGATAATGAAATGGTAGTTACGTTTGAAGAATACTTTTCACTTGAGCCCTCAGATACTTCTTTCATTACGTTCGCTTGGCATAATAATATTTCAGATGAAGAATATACTTTCTTTTCAACGTTAGAGTATTTAGTTGACGGAGATACAGATGGTGAAATTCTTGTTCAAGATGGTGCTGAAGAGACATTCTTTTTAGCCATTTTTAATGATGAACCAGATTTTACAATTGAGGATGTAACTGGAAGAGATGTGGTGTTTGAAGGCCAAAACGTTGAATTTGAAGTAATAATATCAGGTTCAAATGATGTAATTGTTGATTGGTTTATGGGAGATGGAATGAGCTATCAGAACGCATTCAAGGTATATCACACCTATGAAGATTCAGGAAACTACGAAATAATGGTAAAGGTTTACAATGACGACCATGTCGTAGAAGAGTACTTCGAAATTTATGTAAGAAATATAAATCCAACAATATTGAATATAATGATGGATGATACTGTAAACGAAGGGGATGAAGTTTCTTTCAATGTGCAGTACGAGGACGTTCCATTAGACATGGCAGATATTTCAGTCAGGTGGATATTCCCAGATGGAGTGATCGAGGATAACTTTGTTCAGTATACATTTGCGGATGATGGAGAATTTTTGATTTCAGTTGAAATTAAAGATAATGACGGCGGAACTACAATGGAACAGAGAATGGTAACAGTTCAGAATGTTGCACCAATATTTACTGAGTTTGCTTTACCTTCTCAAGGAGAGCAAGGCGTTGCCATGGACTTCCGAATATCTGCAACAGATCCTGGAGACGATACCATTACTTACACGTTTGATTTTGGAGATGGGACTGCGAAATTAATTACTCAGGATGGTAATGTTAGTCATAAGTATGCATCGGGCGATACTTTTGAAATAATAATTTGTGCTATCGATGAAGATGGTGGAGAGACCTGCAGAACAGAAGTTATTCCAGTTGCTTTACTTGAGCAAATCGAAGATAGTGGATTGCCAGGATTTGGTTTCCTAGGCGTAATCTCTGTCCTTGGAGTTATAACACTTCTAAGGCGTAGAACACACTAACTAGTTTAACTACGTATGGAGATGTGGAATCATGATTCCACGGCTTCCATCTAACTGTGAAGGGGTTGACAAACTCTTAGCTGGAGGAATCGAACAAGGTACCGTTTCTTTGGTTTATGGAGAAGCTGGAACTGGAAAGACAAGTTTAGCTCTACAATTATCGCGAGAGGCAATCAAAGGTTATCCCGATCATGTAGTATTGTTTGTAGATACCGAGGGTTTGTCTTTAGAAAGAATGTCACAGATATTTGGGGACTGTGATGCATCTAAATTACTAATGATTCGTCCATCAAGTTTAACAGATCTGCATCAAACATTAACCAGGAAATTAGAGAAACATCCAAAGATATCATTAATTGTTGTTGACACAATAAATGCATACGTTAGATTGTCTTATCTTAAGAATAAGGAATTATCTTCTCGTCAATTTCTAGAGATGACTTCTATATTACAACCTCTAGCTGAGAAAGGTGATTATCCAGTCTTAATTTCAGCACAAGTTTTTGAAAAAGATGGAGAAATAGGCCCTTATTTTGGTAAATCTTTGATGCATCTTTCAAAAACAATTATACACTTAGAAAGAACGAAGAGAGCTAGCTTTAGGCAAATTAGATTGAAAAAGCACAGATCGCTTCCTGAAGAATTAGTAGAAAGCTTTATTCTCACAAATAATGGTTTAGAATAAACTCAACTCTTTAATTCTCCCACCATTCTATTGTAACATGTCAGATTATGATAATTTTATTGACCGCGTCAAAGAATTGAGCCTAATTGGTAGCCTATCAGGAATAATGGGCTGGGATCAGGAAACAATGATGCCTCCTAAAGGAGGTAAGTTGCGTTCAGAGATGATGGCTTTTCTTTCAAGTCAAGCACATTCAAGAATAACCGATCCTGAGATGGGAAATTTAATTTCATCATTAGAATCCCAAGATTTGAGCGCTGAACAGGCAGCTAATGTTCGTGAAATCAAGGAGTCCTATGATAAGGCTACTAAACTTCCAGCAGAATTAGTTGAAGAAAAAGCAAGACATAAGTCAAAATCTTTGAGAATATGGCAAGAAGCTAGATCTGAGAATGATTTTACTAAGTTTCTCCCGTACCTAGAGAAATCTGTAGAATTAAATCGCCAAACTGCAGAACACTATGGTTATGAAGATAATATCTATGATGCACTCCTAGATATTTATGAATCTGGAATGACAGTTAAGCAGTTAGATCCATTATTCTCAGGTTTGAGAGAGGCTATAGTTCCCTTAGTAAAAGCAGTTGGAGAAAGCTCTAATCAACCAGATACAAGTTTCTTGGAT
>PCCQ01000058.1 GCA_002731795.1 Fidelibacterota bacterium | reverse complement strand
GTGGCCACCCCCAACTACTAATATTTGTGCTTGCTTCATCTTTATTTTCCTACACAAAAGCTTGAAAAAATATTATCAATGATTTCATCGCGACCTATGGGGCTTACAATCTCATCTACTACATCAACTATCTCTTTAACATATTCTGATACAATATCCAGCGACACCCTTTCACTTAATAGTCGTTCTTTTAAGGACATAACTTTATTTAAAAGCCTTGTTAACACCTCTTGTTGCCTGTCGTTAATATAATATTCTGAATTAATACTTTTGCTTGATGTTGTCTCTAAAATTTTTGTTGATAAATATGTTAATAGTTCTTTAACCCCAAGCCCCTCTGACGAACAGACAGACAGCTCATAACCCGAACACTTATTTATATCACATTTAGACAGCACCGTAATAATATTCTTATTAACCATTAATTTTGAAAAGGACAATAAATCTTCTTTGTTTTCACCAAGACAAATAATTATATCGGCTTGACCAACCTCACTCTTTGTTTTATTAATACCCAGCTCCTCTATTTGGTCACTTGTGTTTCTATACCCGGCAGTATCAATAAGCCTAACATTATGCCCACTAATCTCAATAGATGCCTCTATAACATCTCTTGTTGTTCCAGACACATTAGATACAATCGACCTGTCATAACCTAACAACGAATTAAACAAGGTAGATTTACCAACATTTGGTCTTCCAAAAAATACTACGCGAATTCCCCTTTCTATCGCTTTCGAATAAAGGTTACATGAAAGCACGTTGTTTACAAGCGCTTTTATTTCTCCAAGCATATCACTTATTTGCATAATAATAGCTTTGTTATCATCATTCTCGTCCACATCAAGCCCATATTCGCAAAAGGAAGAGACTTTGATTATTTTTTTTCTAATTTTTTTCATTTCACGTGATAACTGTCCATCTATGTTTTCCATAGACTTATTTGCGTGAAGATTTGTTTGGCTTCTAATTAAACTATTTATTGACTCTGCCTGTATTACATCAATTTTTCCGTTGTAATATGCCCTAAAAGAGAATTCCCCTGGAAGCGCATGTCGTATATTTTTCATTTTAGTAAGTTTTCTTATAATTTTTTTTGATATAAAATCACCACCGTGACAATTTATTTCTATGACATCTTCTCCTGTAAAAGATTTTGGTCCTTTAAAAAAAGATATCATGGCATCGTCGATTTTTTGATCGTTTATAAATATGCTTTTAAATAATATTGAATTTGGTCTTGGTGGGATATTTTGTTTCACCATTTTTGCATATAGGCCTGAAAGAGAGCTTCCAGAGACCCTAATTATATTTATTGCCCCATATCCCTCTGATGTACACTGAGCAACAATTATATCCTCTGTGTTTAAATAATTCATATAAAGAGGTTATTTGCTGTTTTTAATTGACAGTTGCTGTTGGTAAGAAAGAAAGTTGAATATTGTATAATAAAGAGTTAAACCTGAAGGAAAACTATTAAAAATAAGTATAAAGAAAACATTCATAAAATACATAAAAGTTTTTTGTGTATCATCAGTTGCTTGCATTGTTATTTTCATAGTTAAAAACATACTTATTCCCATTAGTATTGGCAAGATTGCAACAGCCCCACCATACAGAGGTATATCAAAAGGAAGGGCAATAAGATAATCGGGCTGGGAAAGGTCAGAAATCCAACCGAAAAAAGAGGCTCCCCTAAATTCTATAGTTGACCTAAAAACTATAAAAAAGGACATCAAGATTGGCCATTGAATTAGCATTGGAAGACAGCCCGAAACAGGATTAACCCCATGCTCTTTCCAAAGTTTGCCCATTTCCTGTTGAAGTCTTTGAGGATCATTTTTATACTTTTCTTGAACTTTTTTTTGAAGCGGAGCAACAATTTTCATTTTAGCTGAAGACTCATAGCTTTTTCTTGTAAGAGGGCCCGTAATAACCCGCATTAAAAGGGCGATTATAATTAACACAAAGCCATAGTTTATACCAAGAGAATTATGAATAGTTTTAACAGTCCATAAAACAGCACGACTAAAAGGCTGAATAATTGACCAGCCAAAATTCATTATAGAAGAAACGCTTTTGTCCTGTCCAAGTAAATCTATTCTATCAACATCAAGAGGACCCAAATAGGTTGTAACATTAAGCTGGCCGCGGGAAGGATATCCTCCCATGCCGGCAGAATAGATTGGCAGAACATCATCGTCACCTCGAAATAAGAAATTTTCTGATGAAAGAGAAGCATAATTAGATTTTTTGTCTGTAAGCATGACCATTCCAAAAAACTTTGTTCTAATTGCCACCCAATCTGTTTTTTCGTTGAAAACCTCTGCTGGTAGGCCCACCTGAGAGTTTTGGGTAATTGACTCTAAGCTTTCGTTTTGATAAGCATATGCACTAGAGTAGCTAAGTTCGTCAGCTGAGTATGACAACGAACTATTAATGCTTGGTTCAGATGGAAATACTCCAGAAGTCCAGGCAACTTCAACCTCATCAGCGCTTTTAAAATCATAGTCAAAAAAATGATTAATTGAATAGGAGTCGCCATCTACTATTAACTTTTTTTGAACCCCGTCTGACTCATAATGAATTTCTTTAACTTCGCCCTCACCAACCTCAAGGACGCCATTTATTATATCAATAGAAGTTTTTCTGGAAAATGCCTGATTATGCTTTTTAAAAACCCCCTCATCTTTAACGGATAGGCAAGGGGCGCAATAGTCTGAGGTATGTCCAATGTCGTGAAGCAACACAACACTGTTGGCTTTTGAATAAACACCCAAAGAGTCATAACCACCAACATATCGTTGCGTTTGATTTTTTGTTTCATGTATCTTATAATAAACTACTGAACCCCCACCGTAGCTTGAAATATTAGCTTTATACAGCGGGGTTATAATTGTTAAAATCTCAGATACCCCTGCAGAGTGAAGGTGATTTTTTTCAGGAACACTAGGAGTGGCGCTATAGGTGTCTACCTGAGGCCCTGTTTGCCTTGCTGCATGAGAGCCATTTCCATCATCATATTCCATTTCTGGAACCACACCAATCATTTCCATATACTGAGGAATCAACATAAAAATTCCAAAAATTAAAATTGCTGCTAATATATTTCTTTGTGTAGACATAGTTTAGTTTATAACCAGGCTCTTTGCCCAAGATTCAACAGAATCATTAATAGTATTAAATTTGAAATTAACATGCTGTGGCTTAACAATAACGCCAACACATGGAAGCCTTCCACTTTTGTGAATTGAAGATATTGCATGGCGACAGCGCTTTTTGAATTTATTTCTAGATACTGCGGAGCCTAACTTTCTTGGTATAATAAAACCCAAATATAGTTCATCACATTTCCTTGACATGAACGAAATTTGATTTTTTGAATAAAAATCAGGAGACAGAGTAATATGGCTAAATATTCTATGATTAATAGAAAGAGACATTAAGCAGACAAAGACTTTCTACCCTTGCGTCTTCTTCTTGCCAAAACCGCACGCCCAGCCTTGCTAGCCATTCTAGATCTAAAGCCATGCTTGTTTTTACGTTTTCTATTACTTAGTTTAATTGTTACTTTCATTTTTTTACCTCACATATCAAAAGGAGTAGAATATAATATTTAATTTATATAAATAAAAAAAGATTTTAACTATTCTATCTTTCTGAACGAACCACCGTTTTAATGCCACCCCTAGGATGAAAATCACCCGTAATATCTATCTTTTTGGGCTTACAAGCTTTAATTATATCATCCATAATTTTATTTGTAACATGTTCGTGAAAAATACCAATATATCTAAACTTAACTATATATAGTTTTAGAGATTTTAGTTCAACAATATATTTATCAGGAACATAATTGATTATAATAGTGCCAAAATCTGGAAGAGCTGTCTTTGGGCAAACACAATTAAATTCAGGAATTGAAACGTTAATAGTATAATCCCGATCAGAATAATCGTTGCTTACCACCTCAAGGTCTTTATGTGTAGGGTTGTTACTTTTAGAGTTTTCCATGACAATATATTAAATAGAAAAAAGGAACAAAAGGAAACAAAAAAGGCACTACAAAGAGTGCCTTTAAATTACCAGCCCTTTTTAGGGGGTCTAATTTTTCTTCTTCGACGATGCCTGCGCTTTCTGTCAAGCGTATCTTCATCATCAAGCTGGTTGTCGCTAAACTCCTGATTGCTTAAAAGAGAGCCCTGACCATACCAACTAATAGTTGTATTTAAATTCATAGGGTTTGCAGACCAAAGAAAGGTAGCAAAAACACAGCCAAATAATATACATGTAATTTTTTTCATAATTTTTACCTCTCCTAAAATATATTCATTATTTAAACTATTGTCAAGAATAATAAAAAAAACAAGCTAAACAAGAGACCATTATTTACTAACTTTTGTTTTTCCACTCCAGGGGGGTAATGTTATCACAGATAATTTCTTTTTTGTTTTGTCTAATATTATTTTTATCGACCCATGTTTGACTGTGAATGCGACCCTCTAAGTACAGCAGCTGCCCCTTAACAACATATTGTTTTACAAAGTCTGCTAACTTGTTCCAGGCTACAACATTGTGCCACTCGGTATGCTCTTTTTTCTTTTTATCGGCATCCACCCAAACCTCATTTGTTGCCAGGGAAAAAGTTGCTATGGAGTGGCCACTCGTAGTATAGTTTAAGTCTGGATCTTGACCTACGTGGCCAACGAGAATAACTTTATTTATGCTGTTTTTAGATATCATAAAGCAAAACTATGATTTTTTAATCGGAATTTCAATTAAAAAAGAAGTGCCACTATCTGTTGATGTCATAGACAGTTTTCCCATGTGAGAATCAACAATTTTTTTACATATTGTAAGCCCAAGCCCAAAACCACTAACTTTATTTTTATTATTTTGAGATCTAAAAAATGGTTTAAAAATACTATTTAAATCAGATGATTGTATCTTATTACCATAATTAGTTATTTTAAAAATTACCAGTTGTTTTTTTTGTAATACTTTAATTTCAACTGGTTGCCCAGGGTCGCCATATTTTAGGGCGTTGTCAATCAGATTTCTTAGCGCAATAATTAGCTTAGTTTCGTCCACCCAAATCTGTAGATCAGGAACTGTGTTGTTAATGTCAAATCGGTTTAAATCTACATTTATAAGGTCTAATATTTTTGTTATAAGATTTTTTGTCTTTATGTTTTCATATTGAACATTTGTATAAGGAAGAGAAAGTTTGTCTGAATACAGAAGATTAGAAATCATTCCCTCTAAAAAAACAACCTCGTCCACTAGCTTATTTCTGTTTTTATGCTCTGGTAGCATTTCTGTCAACAACCTAATTCTCGCCAAAGGCGAACGCAACTCGTGGCTAACATCAAGTAGAAGTTGTTGTTTCTGATTTAGGAGTGTTTTTATATCACGAATCATCTTATTTATTGACATAGATAGGTCTGCCAATTCATCATTGCCTTTAATTTTAATTTTTGAACTCATATCTCCTGCAGCTAAGAGCGAAATTCTTTTTTTCATAAGCTTTACAGGCCTTAAAAATCTTCTTATAAATAAATTGAATATTATCATAAAAACGATTGAAACCATAAGTGGAGGCAAATAATTGGTATATTCAGATGCGACATTTTGATTTATCGATATAAAAACATGAAAAGAATCTTTTTTAACATATGTTAAAAATTCATCGTTATCCGTTGAGCCGTGAGAAACAAATAATGGATTTTTAATTAAATGAATTTTTTCTAAATCATCACTGTCTGCGTAGGATAAGTATCCATCGGGATATACTGGTTTAGGATAATACCACACAAGGGAAGAGTCTGTACCATAAAAGGTTACATTGAGCCTTAGATTATTAATATCCTTTTTTATATTTAAGGAATCCTCAGGAAACTCCCAATCATCAAGCAAATCTCCATAAAAATATAACTCTTGAGCATCAAATATGGTATCTAGGTCTGTATAATAATATTCAACAACATAGAAAACAACAGCGCTTAGAACAAAAAAGAACAGCGCTACAAGCAATCCAATTTTATAAAAGAGGTGCCCTGTAAATCTTTTAATCACTACTTACTAATTTTAGAAGCTATAAAAATGTATCCAACACCATGAACAGTTTTTATGAAACGTGTTCTTTCAGGTGTTTCGCCAAGCTTGGATCTAAGCCTACTTACTAGTACATCGATAGACCTATCAAAAGATTGCCACTGAATTCCTCGCAAATTCTCAACCAAAAATTCCCTATCAAGAGTTTCGCCAGCGTGCTCTGCTATCAAAACCAAGGCTTCAAACTCAGTTGTGGAAAGATGTATAGGTTGGCCGTCTAAGAGAACTTCTTGCTTCATTTTATCAATATGCAGTCCCTCAAATTCTAATATATCAATTAAAGAGGATGGTTCATTAACACGCCTTAATATAGAATTTATTCTTGCCAACAATTCCCGGGGCTCAAACGGTTTTGGCATGTAATCATCAGCCCCCAAATCCAAACCGACAACACGATCAGAAATTTCTCCACGAGCAGTCAACATTATAACAGGAGTTTCATGTTCTTTTCTTATGGTTCGCAAAACCTGAAACCCATCCATTTCTGGCAAAGTAATATCTAATATAATTAAATCTGGCACATACTTATCAACGACCTCTAAAGCCTTAGTTGATTCGTGTAACGACTTCGTTTGAAATTTATTCTCTGCAAGAAATTCTTCTAACAGATCAGTTAGTTTTATATCATCATCAATAATTAAGATTTTCTTCATAATAACTCCATTTTATTGTTTTGACAATACAGATAAATATTCATTTATTTGATTTTTAAAAATATCATCACTAGTTATTTTCTTTTCAATTAATTTACAAGCATGGACTACCGTTGAGTGGTCTCTTTTGCCAATGTTTTCCCCAATTTTAACAAGCGGTAAATTTGTTAGCTCTCTAGATAAATACATAATTATTTGTCTAGCCAGAGCAATTTCTTGCCTTCGTGATTTTCCCCTCACAAGGCGCTCACTAATATTCATTTTAGAGGCTACGTATTTAGATATTTCTTTAATACTAATAGTATTGAATTCTTTTTCGCCTACCATTTCACGCACAACTTGTTGAACTAGCTTATTGTCAATATCTACTTGTTTCAAAGACGAAATAGCCAGCAGGCGCACTAAAACACCCTTCATTTTTCGAACATCAAAAGCAATAGACGCTGCAATAAATTCTGTTATCTTATAGCTTAAATTAATATTATTTTGTTCAGCCTCATTCATTAGAATTGCTATTCGAGTTTCAAGGTCGGGCGGCTGAATATCTACCATAAGCCCTGATTGAAAACGAGAAACTAATCGCTCCTTGATTCCGAGCAGCTGATTGGGATGCTTGTCAACAGTCAAGACAATTTGCTTTCCTTTTTCAAACAAATCATTAAATAAGTGAAAAAATTGCTCCTGGGTTTGCTCTTTGCCTTCGAAAAATTGCACATCATCAATTAATAAAATATCTGAAGACCTATACTGATTTGCAAAGTCTGTTGATTTGTTTTTTTGAATAGAGCTAATAAACTCTAACATAAATCTTTCACTTGTTAAGTATGTTATTTGATAGTCTGGATATTTTTTTAATACCTTGTTACCGATAGCTTGTAATAGATGTGTTTTGCCCAAGCCCGTTTGACTATATATTAATAAAGGATTAAAAGGGGTTGTGCCAGGGGCATCAGCAACGGACTCACACGCAGCTTTTGCAAACTGGTTGTCTTTTCCTTCTATAAAAGAATTAAACGTATATTGAGAGTTAAAAATTTTTGTTTTGTTATATCTTGGCTGATATTGAGGATAATGACTCTTTTTTTTTGAAAAAGAAGGAATTTCTTGAGATGATTTTGAAGTTATGGGAACGGTATAATTAATTATTAAGGATTTGGAGGTTACGTGTTTAAGCGATTCTTCAATTAACATTCTATATTTTGATTCTAGCCACTCATAATGAAATTTATTTGGAACAAGCAACGTGATGTCTTCATCAGTAATTGATGCAACGTTAACCCCATCAAACCAGGTTTGATATGCAGTTTCTTGAATTCTATTTTTTATAAATAATAGACACTTATTCCAAACTTCTTCTTTGTTTAATTTATCATCCATAACTTATCAACAAGTTATTAACAATATAAATTACAAGCAATTGTTAACATGATAATAAATACATTAAAACAAAAAAG
>PCCQ01000057.1 GCA_002731795.1 Fidelibacterota bacterium | reverse complement strand
GTCAGTTGGAATTAGTGCTGGTGCATCTACACCAGATTATTTAATTAAAGGTGTTGAAAATAAAATAAATGAAATAAAGGAAACGTTAAATTTATGAAAAAAAATAGTTTTGAATTAAAGGTAGGTTTAGCAGAAATGCTTAAAGGTGGAGTTATAATGGATGTAACCGATCCAGCGCAAGCAAAGATCGCTGAAGATGCTGGTGCTGTGGCAGTAATGGCTTTGGAGAGAATCCCAGCTGACATTAGAGCAGATGGTGGAGTCGCAAGAATGTCTAGTTTGAATATGATTAAAGAAATCCAAGAAACTGTTTCAATTCCAGTTATGGCTAAGGTTAGAATAGGCCATATACTAGAAGCTAAAATCTTAGAGGCTTTAGAGGTTGATTTTATAGATGAAAGTGAAGTCTTAACTCCAGCTGATAATCAACACCATATTTATAAAAATGATTTTAAGGTACCTTTTGTTTGTGGTGCGAGAAATTTAGGTGAAGCTTTAAGAAGAATTAACGAAGGAGCTGCAATGATGCGAACAAAAGGTGAAGCTGGCTCCGGCAATATTGTTGAAGCGGTAACACATATGAAAAGTATAACCGGAACTATTACTGAATTAGGAAATTACAATGAAGATCAATTAAAACAATACTCAGAGCAAGTTCATGTTCCTTTTGAATTGGTGAGTCAAGTAGCGAAAGACCAGGCTCTTCCAGTTCCTAATTTTAGTGCAGGTGGAATAGCTACACCTGCAGATGCAGCATTAATGATGCATTTAGGTGCTCAATCTGTTTTTGTTGGTTCTGGAATATTTAAATCTTCTGATCCTAAGAATAGAGCTAAGGCAGTTGTTGAAGCAACTACTTATTTCGATGATCCAAAAAAATTAGTTGAAATATCTATGGATTTAAAAGAGGCAATGGAAGGTATAGAAATATCTCAAATCCCCGAAGAAGAATTACTACAAAATAGAGGTTGGTAATTGAATATTGGTGTTCTTTCACTCCAAGGTGCTTTTTTAAAACATATGCATCTTTTAAAAACAATTGGTGTAAATCCAGTCAATGTAAGGTACAGCGATGATTTATCAAACTTGCATGGTTTAATAATTCCTGGAGGTGAATCAACTGTACTGTCAAAACTAATTATGAAGCAATCACTTTATGAGCCATTGGAAAAATACATTAGTAAATATCCTGTCTATGGAACTTGCGCGGGTCTTATTCTACTTTCGAAGACCATTGAGAATAATAAGTTAGTTAGATCATTTGAAAAACTTGATATATCTATTAAGAGAAATGCTTGGGGTCGACAGATTAATTCTTTTATCTCAAATCTCAAAATAAAAGAATTTGACAAAACATTTAAAGGAATATTTATAAGAGCGCCAAAGATTAATAAAGTCTCTTTAAATGTCGATATTCTTTCATCAATAAATAATAGTCCTGTAATGGTAAGGCAAGGAAATCTTCTTGGTACTACATTTCACCCAGAACTTTCTAATGACATCAGAATTCATAAATATTTTTTAAGTATGGTAGAATCATGTTAGAAAAAATTAATTCACCAAAAGATTTAAAAAATCTTTCAATTAAAGAATTGCAAATAGTATCTAATGAAGTATCAGAATTAATCATAGATACAATTGAAGAGCATGGGGGGCATTATTCTTCTCCACTTGGAGTTGTAGATCTAACTGTCGCACTTCATCATTGCTATGATTCTCCAAACGATAAATTGGTATGGGATGTTGGACATCAGGCATATGCTCATAAAATTTTAACTGGTCGCAGAGACTCTTTTAAAACATTAAGGCAAAAAGATGGAATAAGTGGTTTTTTGAAACGAAGTGAGTCAGTTCACGATGCAATTGGTGCTGGTCATTCAACTACTTCAATTTCTTCAGCTTTAGGTATTGCACATGCAAGAGATTACAATAATAAAGATTTTAATGTAGTTTCAATTATTGGAGATGGAGCAATGACAGGTGGCATGGCTTATGAAGCTATGAATAATCTAGGTTTTCATAGAACTCAACAAACAATCATCCTCAATGATAACTCCAAATCAATATCTGCTAGTGTCGGTGCTCTTTCTAAGTATTTAAGTAAAATTATAACCAACCCTACTTACAATAAAATAAGATCAGATATATGGGATATAAGCGGAAAAATTCCAGTCGTATCTGATACAATTAGAAAATTTTTAAAGAAATCTGAAGAAGGAATTAAAGGTTTTTTAACTCCAGGTATCTTATTCGAAGAGCTAGGCATCAGATATATCGGACCGATTGACGGTCATGATATTGATGAAATGGTAAAAGTATTCAATAGTGTTAGAGAAATTAAAACTCCAGTTTTACTCCATGTTTTTACAAGAAAAGGAATAAAATCATCAAAAGCTGAAAAAGATTCAATAAAATATTACAGTCTTTCTGGTACCAAAAAAGACAATAGTGTTGGAGTATCTTATTCAGAGATCGTAGGTAAATCTTTAATCAAAGCAGATCCTGATAATAATAATTTTAAATGTATTACAGCAGCTATGGACATTGGAACTGGAATAAAAGAATTTTGTGAAAAATATCCAGATAAATATATAGATGTTGGAATTGCTGAATCACATGCAGTTTCATATGCTTCTGGTTTATCAACAGAAGGTATAGTCCCTGTAATTACAATTTATTCAACGTTTATGCAAAGAGCTTATGATCAAATTATGCATGATATCTTGCTTCAAGATTTACCCGCCGTATTTTGTATGGATAGAGCAGGACTAGTAGGCCCAGATGGCCCAACTCACCATGGGGTATTTGATATCTCAATGCTAAATTCATTACCCAATATAGTCATATCGGCACCTAAAGATGGTAATGAACTTTCAAACTTAATTTATACTGGAATTTTATCAGGCAAGGCATTCGCAATTAGATATCCTAAAGGAAAATGCTCATTTTACAATATAAGTAATTTACAAAATTGCATAGAAATTGGTCAATGGGAGAAATTGGAAGAAGGTTCAAAAGTAGCTTTATTAGCAACCGGAAGTATGGTTGAACCATGTATTAGAATAAAAGATGAAGTCTCACAGCATATAGGAACTAATGTTACTGTTGTAAATTCAAGATTCATAAAGCCTTTAGATGAAAAAATGATAGATAGCCTAATTGAAGACCATGAATATATTTTCACTTTTGAAGAGGGAAGTATAATAGGAGGTTTTGGATCTTCAGTTTTACAATATATTTCTAAAAAAAATAAATCTGTTAAGGTGTTCAATAAAGGCATTAAAGATACCTTTATTGAACATGGAACAAGAACTGAATTGCTAAAAATAGCAGAATTAGATGATAATTCTTTAATTAATTACATAAAAAATAATATTAAATGAACGATAAAAAAGAAAAATGGTTAAAAGCATATAAAAAATCAAAATTTAGAGAATATTCTTTTGATTCAGCATCTGGTAGAAAAATTGAACCTCTTTATACGGATAATGATATTTCTGAAGAAATAGGATATCCTGGTTCATATCCATATACAAGAGGTATACATCCTAATATGTATAGAGGGAAATTATGGACAATGAGGCAATTCTCTGGTTTTGGTGCTCCTGAAGAAACAAATAAGAGATTCAAATTTTTATTGGATAATGGTCAGACAGGCCTATCTACCGCATTTGATATGCCAACACTAATGGGGTATGATGCCGACCACCCAATATCTGATGGAGAAGTAGGTCATTGCGGTGTAAATATATCATCATTGAAAGATATGGAAGTACTATTTGATGGTATTGATTTATCTAAAGTTAGTGTTTCTATGACAATTAATGGACCGGCAATTATTATCTTTGGTTTTTATATTGCATTAGCCATAAAGAATAATATTGATTTGGATAAATTAAATGGAACATTGCAAAATGATATTTTAAAAGAATATATTGCTCAAAAAGAATGGATATATCCTCCAAATGAATCTATAAAAATAATTACAGATATGATACAATATTGTTGTGAAAATGTTCCTAAGTACAATACTGTATCAGTTAGTGGATATCATATAAGAGAGGCTGGGTCAACGGCAGCTCAAGAATTAGCATTCACATTAGCTAATGGTTTTTGTTATGTTGATAACTGTATTCAAGCGGGAATGAATGTGGATGATTTTGCTCCTCGCCTTTCATTCTTTTTTAATTCACATTTAGATTTCTTTGAAGAGATAGCAAAATTTAGAGCAGCCAGAAGAATTTGGTCCAAGGAAATGAAAAGACGATACAATCCTAAAAATCCAAAATCTTTAATGTTGAGGTTTCATACCCAAACGGCAGGTTTTTCTCTAACTGCTCAACAACCTGAAAACAATATTACAAGAACATCTTTACAAGCCTTAGCGGCCGTTTTAGGAGGAACACAGTCACTTCATACCAATTCCATGGATGAAACTCTAGCCCTCCCTTCGGAAAAGGCAGCAGAAATTGCTTTAAGAAGTCAGCAAATAATTGCCTATGAATCAGGAGTTACCAATACAGCGGATCCATTGGGAGGTTCGTGGTTTATTGAAAATCTTACAAACGAATTAGAGGAAGAAGCCTATGAGTACTTTGATAAAATTGATAGTCAAGGTGGAGTTGTCGAAGCTATTGAAAACTCATATTTCCAACGTGAAATTTCTCAAGCTTCATCTGATTATCAAGCAAAAGTAGACAAAAAGGAAAGATTTATTGTTGGTGTGAATTCCTTTATAAAAGAAAATGAAAAAGTAGATATTCCAATTTTAGAAATAAGATCAGAGGTTCAATCAGAGCAAATTGAAAGGCTAAATAAAGTAAAAGAAGAAAGAAATAATCAAAAAGTAGATCAATTATTAAAACAAATAACCCAAACTGCTGAAGATGGAGAAAATGTGATGTATCCAATTATAGAAGCTTCTTTAGAATATGCCACTTTAGGAGAAATAGTTGATGCGATGAAAGTCGTCTATGGTGAGTGGACAGAGAATATTAGTATATAGAAATGAGTGTAGAAAAATATAAAAAAATTTTTAAGCAAAAACGTAATTATAGTATTGGGGTTGAGGAAGAGTTTATGATTTGCGATCCTAATAATGGGGAACTTGTAAATAAAGCAAATGAAATAATGACTTCTGTTTCTAATAAAGATAGATTTTCATATGAATTATTGCTATCAGAAATTGAAACAAATACTCCAATTTGTGATAATGTGGATTCCGCAATTGTTGAACTTTCAAAAAATCGGATAGAATTAAAAAATATTGGTGAAACAAATAATTTTAAGATTGGTGTAAGTGGGACTCATCCTAAAGCTATGGCAGTTAATCAAAAATTTGTTGACAATTCATCATACAATTGGGTTGCAGATCAATTAAAATTTTATGCAAAACGTAATATAACTTTTTCAACTCATATTCATATATCAGTCGATGACCCAGAACGAGCTATTAAAATAACTAATGCAACTAGACGTTGGATTCCAGCTCTTCTAGCTTTAAGCTGCAATTCACCATTCTTCGAAGGAGAAAATACCGGTTTCAAATCTTCAAGAAGCATGCAGTTTGGAGCATTCCCAAGAACTAATATTCCCGTTAAAATTGAATCTTTTGACTCTTATTATAATTTAGTAAATACATTAATAGATACTAATTCAATACAAAAACCTAGGCAAATATGGTGGAAAATTAGACCACACCTAGATTACGGAACTTTAGAGTATAGAATATGTGATGTTCAGCGCTCTTTAAAAAGAACAAAAATGCTTATTGCATTAGTTCAGGCACTTGTCCATTCTTATGATACTATGGTAACCTATAATAACAATTTAGAAGATATGAATTATGAAATATTAAATGATACATTCTGGAAATCAATGAGATTTGATTTTGATGTTCCAATTACTGATTGTTTTGATGGAACTAGATTAACAATGAAAGACTACATTTATAAAATGATTGACTCTATACATCTTTCGTTAACTGATCTAGGAAATAGCGACGTACTAAATACTCTCGAAGAAATATTTACTTTGGGTACAGAGGCTGATGAGCAGATTGAGCATGCAAAAAATAAGGATTTGGATAGTCTTTTATTATATTTAATGGATAACGTAGAGTATGACATCTAATTTAGGAGGAAATTAAAATGTCAAAGAAAATAGTTCACGTTGTAGGTACCGGAACAATAGGAGAGCCTTTAATTGGCTTGCTATGTGATTTTAAAGAACAACTAGGAATAGATCACGTTACTTTTCATAAAAACACCCCCTTAACGACAGATAGGTCAAAAGTTATAAGTTTAACTAAGAGAGGTGCTAGACTATCAACTCATAGTGATAAGTTTGAAGGGTTTAAAGCTATTGGTTTAAAACCTGAATATACAACAGAGGAAGCTATTGAACGAGCTTCAGTTGTTATTGATTGTACTCCTTCAGGGTATGGTCATGATAATAAAGTTAAATACTATAATAAATTTTCTAATAACACACTTGGATTTGTTGCACAAGGTAGCGAATTTGGATTTGGAAAACCATATGCTAGAGGGATTAATGATCAAACTTTAGTAAAGGGTAAAGATCAATTTGTTCAGGTTGTGTCATGCAATACACATAATTTATCAACTCTTGTTGATACTATTGCCCTTTCTGAAGGTGAAGATAATTTGATAGATGGTAGGTTTCTATTAATACGAAGGGCTAACGATGTAAGTCAATCTGGAAAATTTATACCTGCACCAGAAGTAGGTTCACATAAAGATGCAGAATATGGTACTCATCATGCAAGGGACGCTGCATTACTATTTAAAACGAGAAATTTAAACTTACCTTTATTCTCATCAGCAATGAAAGTAAACTCTCAATATATGCATATTCTTCACTTTTCAATGAAACTAAAAAGAGAAACATCTATGGAGAATATTCTAGAAAAACTTGAAGCAAATGACAGAATATCTGTTACTGACAAAATTAACTCATGTGAAGTTTTTTCTTTTGGAAGAGATCATGGTCATTTTGGTAGAATATTAAATCAAACAGTGATTTCGAAACCATCTTTAAATCTAAAAAATGGAACAGAATTCACTGGATTTTGTTTTACTCCTCAAGATGGGAATTCACTTTTGAGTTCAATATCAATAGCGGAGTGGTTTATGTACCCTAATTCATATGAAGAGAAAATTCAATGCCTTAAGCCTTATTTCTTTGATGAAGTTTAATTAATCATTAACGGTAGTTTATATATTATTCAATAAAGAGCTATTAATGACTTTATATGAACTAAAAAATAAAAGATTGCTTATGGCTATTTCTGGTGGCATTGATAGTATTTATATGTATCATTTGATTGCTACTAAAAACTATTTAAAACCATCAGATATAGCAATAGTACATGTAAACTATAATACTAGTAATCAGTCAATTAATGCATATCATTTATGTAAGCATCTTGCAATTAAAAACAAGCATAAATTTTATTATAAATCTGTAGAAATATCATCAGATAAAAATTTTGAAAATGAAGCAAGAAAAATTAGATATAATTTGTTCGAATCGATTTTAACCATTGATAAATATGATCATATTCTTTTAGGACATAATAAAAATGATTTGATTGAGACTTTACTGATGAAAAACTATCCATCTGATGATTATACAGCTATTCCGTTCAATAAAAATGATGATTTTATATTTCGACCACTTTCAAAAATGTACAGATATGAAATCGAAAAAAAATTTAATAAAAAAAAATATAATTTCATTGAAGACCCGACCAATAAGGATGTAACGTTTCGAAGAAATAAAATTAGACATGAAATTTTACCAAAATTAAGTGATAAAATTTTATCAAAAATAATGAATTGCTATGAAATTAACTTTTCTAAATATAAAGATTCAATTGAATATTATAAAAAATGTGTAAATAAGTATATATTTTTTAAAAGCAATATCTTAATAGAAAGAGAATTTGCATCAAAATTGAGTATCAACAAATTAAAACTATTCATTCAGGCTTCAATAAATAATCACTATAAGATTTTCTGCTCTAAATCTCACATGTTTTGGTCTGAATTATTAACTTTAATAATATCTGAAAAAAATGATATATATAAATTGATTAATAATAGAATTATAATATATTTATCTAACGATTTTATCAAAATATACAATATACCAGAACCTGTTTACTGTAATAAAGTAACTGATGGAGCTTCCTGGAATAATTATTATTTTTCATTGAATTCTTACAATTCAGATGATAATATAAAATTAGATAAAAATATTTTTATTCTTCCAAAGAAAAAATATGATGAAGGTCTTTATATTAGAAATTGGCTAGATGGAGATTTTTATAGAATATCTCATAATCATAAAAAGCTAGTTTCGAAATTGTTCAATGATAAAAAAATAAACAAGATTGAGCGAAGAAGCTATCCTGTAATTGTTTCAAATAATTCAATTGTTTGGGTTCCAGGCTTAGCTCACTCTGAAAACAATTATTCTAATTATAATAATCTACTTGCCATTACTTGTGAAAGGATTGATTAATGAAAGAATATTTAAATGAAAAAAAAATAAAAGAAAGAGTAGAAATTCTAGGTGAAGCAATAACAAAAGCATATAAAAATCAAAATGAGCTAACAATTCTTTGCGTACTAAAAGGCTCTTTTATTTTTCTAGCTGACCTAGTTAGAGAAATTGAATTAGATTTATCAATTGAGTTTATTGATGTCTCTTCATATGTTGGAATGTCAAGATCAGAACTGGTATTAAATAAAGATATAAATTTTAATGTAAAGAATAAAAATATTTTAATAGTGGAAGATATCATTGATAGTGGAAACACTATTAATTTTTTATTTAAGTATATAAATGATAAAAAACCGAAGTCTTTAAAAATAGCAACTTTATTTTTTAAGCCAGAAGCATATAATTTTAATATGAAAATTGATTGGATAGGTTTTAATATTAGTAATGAATTTATTGTTGGATATGGCCTCGATCTCAATGAGATTCATAGAAATAAAAAATCTATATACATATTAGAAGATGAATAAGAAAAATAAAAAGCCAGATAATAAAGTTTTAAATACAATCCTAAGTAATATTTTCATTTGGATAGTTATTGTTGTAGTTGCATTCTCAATTGCAAGTAACTTTTCATCATATGAAAAAATTAAAAATGTTAGTTATAATGAATATAAAAAATTAATTGAAAATAGGGAAATTTCCTCAGCGACACTAATAGGGAACAATTTTAAGGGTGAACTAAATAGTGAGATCTCGATTGAAGATGATAATGGAAGAATAAAT
>PCCQ01000056.1 GCA_002731795.1 Fidelibacterota bacterium | reverse complement strand
CCAAATAAAATTTGAAATTGGAATGGGGTATTATTTGAAATTATCAAAACATATAAAGAAAGAAAAAATAATGTAGCCTTTGGATTTAAAACATTTGTCAGAAAACCCAATTTAAATGATTCAAATGCATTGAAATTAAATTCATCATTATATTTTGATTTAGTAGGAGAATTTTTAGATTTTATTGATATGATTCCTAAGTAAGTAAGGTATAGGCATCCAATAATTTGAATTACCTTAAAAAGTAAATCTGATTCTTTGATTATCATACCAAGGCCAAAGACGCAAAGGATGATATGCATTAATATTCCTATCCCAATTCCTAGGCTTGTCATTAATGCTGAACGGCGCCCACTTGAAATACTTTGCCTTACTATTATTATAAAGTCCGGACCAGGACTCATGACAGCAAAAAGATGTATTGTTGCAATAGAAATAAATTGTAAATATAAATCGTTCATAATTTCAGCCTAAAAATAAAAAAGCTCATAATAAATATGAGCCTTTTTATTTCTTTTTAAAAAATCTAAAACTACTTAATTGTAATTTTTTTTATATCCTCAGATATATTTTTAGATTTTTTAATGGTCATACTTAATACGCCATCTTTCATTTTTGCACTTATCTTGTCTTGATTAACATTTTCAGGTAAGTTAAATGATTTTTGAAAGTCACCATATTGAATACTATTAACCCTGCCGTAATTATCATTGTGATTAGATACAGATTTTCTACTTCCTGATACGATAAGCATATCATTAGAAATAGAAATATCTATACTATCCTTGCCAATTCCTGGAAGATCAAAGGAAAGATAGTAGTTTTTATCATCTTCATGAATATCATAGGCTGGTTCCCAAATTGAATTATAGGTTTTTGAAGATTCATAAGTATTAATACCATTAAATATCCTATTAAACTCATCAAAAATACTTATCCTTGGTGTATATGTCATTAAAGTCATTTTGTAATTCTCCTATTTTATTTATTACAAAATAGAATTTGCAATTAATATGCCAAAATTAATTGACTGACATAATTAAGTAATATGCTGACAATTAGTCATGCATATATGTAAATATGACATTAATCTAAAAATAGATGACTTTTTGATGGCTCGCTTGGTCTTTTAATAATTTGATGATTTGATAATTTCCCATGATCATCAAACGATATAATCCATGGTTCACACCATCCTATCTCAGTCTTTAAGATTTGCTCTGAAGTAAGATTAAATATTTCCATTACAATGGCCCTTATACTATTACCATGAGCAGAAATTATAATATTTTTACCTGTATTAACTTGTGGCTTGATAACATCATTATAGTAGGGGAGGGTCCGCTCTGCAGTCATTTTTAAAGATTCTCCTCCTGGTGGAGGTACATCGAAGCTTCTTCTCCATATTTGAACTTGCTTTGATCCAAACTTATTTGCAGCTTCTAATTTATTTTGTCCTATAAGGTCGCCATAGTCTCGTTCATTTAATGCCTCATTTTTAATTATTTTTGGTTTTTGATTCATTTTTTCTAAAATCAGACTTAAAGTATTTTGGGCACGTTTTAAATTCGAGGTATAACACAAATCAAATTTAATTTTGGATAGAATTTTACCAGCTTCAGTTGCTTGAGCAATTCCAAGGTCAGTTAACTCCACATCTTTCCAACCGGTAAATCTATTTTCAAGATTGTATATGGATTGCCCGTGTCTAATTAAAAATAGATTATTATTACTAAGTTTACCAATCATACCATGTCTCCTATTTTAACATCCCTCAAGTGTTTCACTAATTAATGAATCAACTACATCATGAATATTTTTATTTTTATTGTAGATTTGAAGTTGTCTATCTGAACTTGTACCATTCGCTACCATATCTCTTAGATAATTTAGATATTTTCTTAACCCTAAAGGCTCAACTACATCATCGACAAAATCAAGCATCTCATCAAATAAATCTATAAATGGAATTTCTTGCTGGTTGCCAAAATCAATTAAACTACTATCCACGCCTCCTTTAATGGCGCGCCATTTATTTTCGTTTATTAAAGAGCCTCTATATTTTCTCCATGTTTGATTCTTCAATCTAAGTTGAATCATTTTTGCAACCAGGGCTTGAATTAAAGCTGCTATTGACACTGCCTCATCAGCCTTCGTACAGCAATCACAGATTCTAAATTCTAAAGTTGGGAATGTATGATGAGGTCTAATATCCCACCAAATTTTTGAAGGCTCACTAATTGTATTACTTTTAATTAGAGTATCGACATATTCATCATACTGATGATGGCTTTCAAAATTTTCTGGTATACCCGTTCTAGGTAAATCTTCAAAAATAATACTTCTGTATGATTTAAATCCAGTTGGCTCTCCAAGCCAAAATGGTGATGATGTTGATAGTGCTAAAATATGAGGCATAAAATATCTCATTTGATTCATCACATCAATTTGTAAGTTTCTATCTTTGATGCCTATATGTACATGCATTCCAAAAATTAGCAGCCTTTTTGCAACATATTGCATTGAGTTAAAAAGTCCATGATATCTATCTTTATCTGTAACAATTTGATCTCTCCAATGAGAGAATGGATGGGTTCCAGCGGCTGCAATCATTTTATTATTTTGTTTAGCAAAATCACCCAGCTTATATCTAATACTTTTGATGTCATTATCGAGTTCATCAATATTACTGCACACATTGCTGCCTATCTCAATTTGAGATTGAAGCAACTCTGGTTTAACTTGATCTTTGAACATCATTGCACCAGTTTCAAGAAATTCAGATATAAAGGATGTTAATTCTCTTGAATCTGGATCAATAATTTGATATTCTTCTTCAATTCCTATTGTTAAACTTTTAAGCTCATTCATATATATCCCTAGAAGTATTTTTATTTTGTAGACTTTATCACATCTTTTTTAATATCATTAATCCATGATATTTTATCTTTATTATTTTGAACTGAAACTTTATTATTAATAGAAATCATATCAATTGGATTATTAGTTGCTTCTTCAAGCCACTTTATATTCAATATCCTTGATAATTTATAAATTTGATCTGCATGTTTCTTTTTAATTTTAAAGGTGCCTTTTGAATCATTGGCATCTTTATGAATTTCATTAATAAAATCTTCGTAATTAGACATTTGCTTTGAAAGTGCATCTTTTAAGTTAATTCCAACACATAAAACATGAGGTGTTTCCGATACATCTTTTACTTTTATAGAAACAGATACATTTAAAGATAAATTATTTTTATCCTTTAAAATTGATAAAATAGGTATAGGCTTTAAAAATGGCTGTTTTCCTAGCAACTTATATGCGTTCCATTCTTTAAATGGATTATTTTCAACATTGATATTACTCCATGGCATTTTAATTCCATCTGCACGATACATTGTTCTTAAATATCCAGGAGAATAAGCATCAAAATAATGCCAGTATTTATAAGGTGATACAACAGTCATTCTTCTCATTAGTACAGATGGAGTGATTTTAAGTTTCTTATATGATAAAATATTATAAGCATTGGCAGAAAGATAGCGTTTCAAAGAGGTTTTTGGACAAAGCAAAGAGCCTGCAAAAAAACTACATTCAAAGTCTCTCCAGGCATACAAAATATCTTTTTGATTTATTCGATCTGATATATTTTCATTTAGACTTGGAGATCCACCAAGTTCTCCACCAGATGCATGACTGGATATTAATCCATCTCCATTATGAAGTATTTTATGACCTATATATAACGCCAGTTCATATTTAAATCTATTGGAGTCTTTCAGTAAACTATTTATATATATGGTATTATTCTCGACGTAGAAAGATCGAAGGACAGAATTGATTTTTATCCCATAATCATTTTTTGTAGCAAATGATTTTCTATTAAACCATTTTATTTTAAGACCAACTTTCTTTGCTATTTTTAAAATATCATTATCTCTAATAGGAAACTTTCTTTTGCCAATTTCGTCTGCAGTACGCTCAATATCTGGAAATTGGTTATAATTTTTTTCTTGATAAGCACGTATTAAAATATGCGCAAATTGTCTTCCTGATATGCCTGACTGTGCAAGTAAAGTAGGCATAGCAGTTCGAATTTGATTTTTTGAAAATAGAAAATTAGGTTCAAATTCAATCTCCTCGAAAGAATATTTCAAAGAATCCTGCCTAGATTTCTTGACATCTTTTGCGTTATCAAGAAACCAATTAATTTTCTTTTGAAATATATCTGAAAACATTTTCAAAAGTTCCATTGACGGGACCCTATTTCCAGTTTCAATTAAACTAAGATAAGATATAGAGGGAGCTATATCTGGATTTATTTGAATGCAACGTATCGATAAATCTTCAAGCGTTAGATTTAAGGATTTTCTTTGAGCTCTTATTTTTGAACCCAAAAAGTGTATGTTTCTCGATAATATTTTATTCATGTAAAATTTACATTGTAAAATTTCTATATAAAATATATAATATTCATTGTAAATTTCAAGACTATATTATTGATAATTAATAATTGGATGCTTAAAGGGTCCAAATGATATATCCTCCTCTTTATCTCTCCCTTCTCATCCATAATAAGCCCCCATTACTGGGGGCTTATTAAATTTTATTTGTAGTACTACAGGCGAGCTAATTAGATTAAAGCGTGATTATAAAGAAATAATGAAAACATATATATACATACTATTATCAACTATTTTGATTCAAAGCTGCAGTTTATTCCCAGAGAAAAATGTACCTATAGATCTAGAAGCAGGTTCTGATTTAAATATTGTAGATTTTTTTGATAGCTTATCTGTTCAAATTTTAGATTCATCCAGAATTGATTTAACTGAAAATATTCTACATAACGTTATTGAGGAAGACAATATTGAATTAAGTAATCCTATATTTTCTAAAGACACTTTTAATACCATTCCAATGCAAACTATTACTTATGGAGATACTCTAAAGCTTGACTTTTCAGATTACATTTATTCAAACTTCATCGATATTGAAATCATAAATCTTGAAAACTTTCATTCAAAGTTAGCTAATAACACTTTATTTTTATCTCCAATTGTTAACAAAAATCAGCTCTCATCAATCAAGCTTGAAATAAATAATAATATTCTAGATGTGATTATTTTTTCTGTGTCTAGCGATTATGACGATTCATTGTATAAAAAAAATAGGAATGCTACAATTTTAAAAGATAATGCAGATAGCATTGAAGGCTATCTGCAGCTAAATTATAAATATCTTTCTAGTGGATCTTATGATTATAATTTAAAGGATAATATAACCTTTATTTTATTGGGTAATAAAATTCTAGACTCAAGATTTTATCACATTTTTGGGGATGGAATAAGAATAATGTTGCCCAAGACGTTTCAGGAGTCAAAACTCAGAATTATTTCAATGGATAATTTTGGAGTTTTGTTAAATCAAAATAATGTAATTCTTTTTAATAATAATATACTTTCACCAGATCAAAATACCATATCTCCATATTTTTCTAACATGTATTATGTATTAATAGATAGATTTTTTAACGTAAAAAATGATAGTAGTCTTAATCTTATTGATCGCTCCATTGACAAAAAGGTTAACTTCTATGGAGGTGATTTCTTAGGGCTTTCTAAAAAAATAAATAATGGATATTTCAATCGACTAGGTATTAATAATATTATTTTATCTCCAATAGCTACTAACCCTAAAGGATACTATAGAAGTGAAATACCTCCATATAGAAAACATATGGGATTTGATGGTTCTTGGCCTATTGAGGCTAATACTATTGATCAAAGATTTGGGTCATCTGAAGATTTAAACCATTTAATAAAAAATTCCCATCAGCATGGATTGGGAATCCATTTAAGCTACATTCTAGATTATACTCACCTAGAACATGAATATTATAGCAAACATACAAATTGGTTTTCTGGAAATAATATTGATGGAAAAAGCTTTTTATTTGAACTAGATTTTTCAAATCAATTAGTAGTACAGCAAATTTCTAAAGATATAGTTTCATGGATTAATAAATATAATTTTGATGGCTTTCATTACATTTATTCAAATAGACCCGATAAAAACTTTTGGAAATATCTGAATCGGTTGTTTCATGCAGAAACAGTTATTGCAAACAAACTATCAATAATTCATCAAGATGAATTTAATTTTGATTTATATAAAATAGGGACAGATCATTTCTCTAGCTTAGCTCCAAATTTTAAAAAACTAAATAATTCTATAAAGAAAAATTTAAACGAAAATGGTTCTATCAATTTATTGAAAACAGTTACGACATTAAATGATGAGCCCAAATTCATTTCTATAGCAGATGGACATTTTGATCCACTCGATGAGAGCGATCATCAAATTTTTGTTGATTTTCCAACTAATGTTATAAATAAATCAAATTATGATAAACTCTTCATGTTTAATTTGATGAATAACTCTATGCCTGGAATTCCCACTTTATTTCATGGTGATGAATATGGAGAAATTGGAGTGGGGCATTCAGATTCTAAAAGAAACATTAGATTTCAAAAAAAATTAAATGATACAGAGTTAAAGTATAAAAGTAAAATCTCTAAACTAAATAATATAAGAACTAGATATCCATCGTTATCTTTAGGTGACTTTTATGTATTAAAGGAAGGCCCCGATTATACAGTATGGCTTAAATCATACTTTAATGAACACACAATTATATTTTTTAATCTTCAAGATAAAACTACCACACTTAATTTTTCTATACCATTTGAATCAAAAAAAATGATATCATTACTTGATGATCAAATAATTGAATTAGAAAATTCGAGGATGGCAAGTATTGTTGTGCCACCAATGCAGTCTGGAATTTTATTATTAGATAGAAAGTAATTTAATTTTTATTTGCTAGCTTGGTAAATGTAATATTATCAAAAAATGCTAAAATTGATTTATAGAAAAGTTTTGTTCGAGATGTGTTATTGATGTTAAATTTTATTTTATTTTTAGCCGCGATGGTGGAATTGGTAGACACGCTGGTCTTAGGAACCAGTGCCTTCGGGCGTGTGGGTTCGAGCCCCTCTCGCGGCACAAAAAAATAATTTCTTTATATTATTGATATTCGTAGATTCGAAAGATTTCACAGACAAAGGCTTAAAGGGAGGAGAAACAAATGAAACTAGTTGAATTAGGTACATTTGCACTTGTAGTTTTGTTTATTGGCGGAATGACTTTAACAAATCAAGAAAGATTGGATGCTGAAAAACAAGAAGTTAAAGATAGAAAAGAAACAATTGAGCTTGAGCAGAGGCTAGCAGCGCTTGAAGCAAATACAGCAAAATTTACTGTAACTCATGATCAAAAATTAGAAACAAACTGGGTACACGCAATGTTAGATGCGGGTAGTTCATTCGATGCTGGGAATGCAGCTCAATTTATAAAGGTTAAAGTTCCTTCTTACAATGATGATAAGCCAATTTGCATTAAATGGAATAAAGAATGTACAGATTCTAGAACTACTGTATATGTTCCTTCACCTGGATTAAACAATAAAGCCAATAACGGATTATTTGAAGATAATAAATGTGAATGTGAAGAATATGCAACTGATGATTGTGGTGATATAATTTATGAGCAAGAATGTGCAAAATATTTAAAAAGCTGTGAAGGAGAAGAGAATTGCATGTGTGATGAGTGGGCTTGGAATATAATTGACTATGTTGATGCCTGCGAGTACAAAAAACTTGACCACGAAGGAAGAAGGGATTATGTAACAAGTCGCTTACCAAACCTTCTTCAAGATGAATTAACTTATTTATGGGAACAACAGAGTGGACCTGCATTAAATCAAGATCTATTTAATCACTACAAAAATGATAAAGTTTTAAAATTAGAATTAACTCAAGGTGATTATACTTTTAGTTGTACCGTTACTGATCCATATGGATTTGAATCCTATTTGGAAAAAGATATCAATGTTGCCGCTGAGCCTAATAACGACCCAGAAGTATTTATTGGATATACAAGACTTGGTGGTTCAGATCTCGACGAATTTCTTACAACGAAAAAGAAAATTGAAGCAGCAGCTAGTAAGAAAAAATAAATTGAATTTAATTTCTTAAAAGATTAAAAAGCCTCTATTAATTATAGGGGCTTTTAAGTATAAAAAATGAATTACGAACAAATATATAATATAATTTTTACCAACCCCTTTTATAAGGCAATCTTCTACATCCTCTTATCAATTTTAGTTGCAAAGATTTCTGATTTAATTTTCAAATCACTGCTAAGAAAGATGGCAGGAAAGACAAAAACAACAATTGATGATCATATTATTGACATTCTGCATAGGCCAATTTATCTTTCAATCTTGTTTGTAGGTTTAGGATTTTCCGCATCACTTTTAGATATATTATCTTCAATCCAATTTATTATAAATGGTAGCCTCAAAACTATAATTGTAATTATTTGGGGATCTGCTATTTTTAAGTCATTCATTTATACTATTAATTGGTATTCAAGTAAGTCAGGATTAAGAAAACAAAATCAAAAACGTTTAATGCCGTTATTTGATAATCTTGGCAAGATAATTATTTTTATTGCAGTTATCTATTTTATTTTCATTAGCTGGGGAATTAACGTTACGGGCTGGTTGGCATCTGCTGGTATACTTGGTATTGTTCTAGGTCTTGCAGCCAAAGATACGCTTGCAAACTTATTTGCTGGAATTTTCATTATGGCAGATTCTCCATATAAAGAAGGTGATTATATAAATTTAGATACCGGAGAACGTGGATATGTTAAGAATATAGGTATAAGAAGTACTCGTATTATGACTCGTGACGATATAGAAATAACCATCCCAAATTCAGTCATTGCAAATTCAAAAATAATCAATGAAAGTGGTGGTCCTGTAGAAATGGAAAGAGTTAGGGTAAATGTTAGTGTTGCATATGGAAGTGATATTGAAAAAGTTAGGTCTGTACTTATGGAAATTGCTCAATCTAACGATGAAGTGTGCAGCGAGCCTTTACCAAGAGTTAGATTTAGAGAGTTTGGAGATTCAGCTTTAATTTTTCAGCTTTTATTTTGGATTGAAAAACCTGAGATGAGAGGTAGGGTTGTAGATTCAGTTAACTCTGTGATATATAATCGCTTTATTGATCATAATATAGAGATTCCATTTCCACAAAGAACTATTCATATTAAAAAGTCAATAGATGAATGAGTTCTTCTATTAGTTCATTAAAAAAACATTTTCAACTAGATCCAAAATTTACATACCTAAACCATGGCTCGTTTGGTGCTTGCCCATATCCTATTTTTAATGAAAGAGAAAAATGGCAAAAGAAAATAGAATTTCAGCCTGTTTCATTCATACAAGATGATGCTATTGATTCATTGGAAAAATCTCGAAAAGCACTATCATCATATATTCACTGCGATAAAGATGATGTTGTATATTTCCCAAATCCTACAACAGCAATGAATATGGTAATTCGATCTCTAGACTTAAAAGCAGGTGATGAAGTTTTAAGCTCAAATCATGAATATGGAGCAGTTGAGCGAACATGGAAATTTGCAGCAAGCAAAAAAGGTTTTTCATATAAGTCCATTGATATTCCGTTGCCATTTAATAGGCAAGACTTTCTCAATAGATTAAAAGATAATATTAATAGTAAGACTAAAATAATTTTCTTGAGTCATATTACTAGCCCAACCGCGATAATTTTTCCAATTGATGAAGTTTGCAAACTGGCAAAAGAATTGGGAATCATGACTATTATTGATGGAGCTCATGCTCCGGCTCAAATTGATTTAAATTTAAGTACACTTGGTGCAGATATATATACAGGTGCATGCCATAAATGGATGTTATGTCCTAAGGGTGTTGCTTTTTTATACGCTTCTAAAACATATCAAAATATTCTTGAGCCTCTTGTTGTTAGTTGGGGCTGGGAAAGCGATAATCCATCTCACTCGCAGTTTCTTGATTATCATCAATATCAAGGGACTAATGATATAAGCACTTATCTAACTGTTCCAAAGGCAATAAGTTTTTTGAAGGAATATAACTGGGAAGAAGTTAGAGATTATTGCCATGAGAAAATTATTGAAACTAGAAATATTTTAATCGAAACAGTATCGTCAGAACCTATTTGTACTGATGAAGATCTTGGGCAAATGACAAGTTTAAAAATCAATGTTGATGATGCAGATCAGTTATATAGATTCTTAAAAACAAACAATATTGAGATTCCTATTTTCACTTGGAATGGACAAAATTTATTAAGAGTATCATTTCAATGTTATAATTCAATGGAAGATATTTCTATACTTAATAAATTTTTATCAAAATTTTTAAATGGTAATTAATAATTTCATTAGCTAATTTCAGTATCATGAAAAATTTAATTTTCATACTTAAACTTCTACTTTTTACATCACTTTTCGGTGAGGCTTATTCAGTTTCAACTATTTCAATGTTTAACTTTAATAATTCTAGTTTTGATAAAAATGATACAGAAGCGCAAAAATTATCAAAACAAATATCAAGTAGCTTAATAGATTTAATGAAACATGATATGTCATTCATTGAAGATGTTAATTTTATACCTACTAACGATTTAGAGGAAGAGCTAATTTCAATACGTAAATCTTTAATCAAAGAAGTTAAAAATAAATTAAATAGTGATCTTATGGATATCATTCCTAAAAGTGAACTTTCTGATATAGTTAAAAAAATATCTTCGAATAATCTAAATGATATTCAGGTTGAAGCATTAACTGATTCTCTTGCCATATTAGTTTCGTCATCAGCAAAAAATCTTACTCGAAAAATGTTACTTTCAAATTCTGAGAACGAAGGTCAGTGGGGAGAAATTTCTATAGATGACTTAGAAAAATTCATCCAAAATATAACACATGAGTCTGTTTTGGAAAGTACATTTACATCAATGATTGCTGCATCAAATAAAGATTTTTCAACAGATGTATTTGTAAATACTCAATATACTATTTATGATGATATGATTACTGTAAATCTTTACTTATACAATCTCGATGACTTTAGTTTATTTTCAACAATTACTGAACAAACCTATATAAATAATATTAATGTATTGATTAAACAGCTTGAATTTAAACTCATATCAGAACTTGGTATATACTTGAATGATTCAGAAAAAGCCAAACTATGCATGTATGATTTAAGTAAGTTTTCTAAAAAAGATAATTCTCTATATTTATCTAGAATGTTTATGACAGAAGATATTAAGAAACTAAAGTATAAGATGCAATTTAGTGATGATTATGATTTAATATCTGAGTATTATATTGCAATTATTTCGGGACTGATGGAAAATGATATTAGCTACAATCTTAAATTTTATAATGATGATAATTTTTATAATGTTTATTCCACAGAGTCTTCAAATGATAATGCATTCTCAGTAAATGTTTTAAAAGAAAACTGGTCAGATAAGATTGGAGTATCTCAAAATTTACATTCAACAGGTGGGCAAAGAGGTCAATCTAAGATGCTCATTGATATTGATTATAGATATGTACAGGCTATACAATTTAGTGATAGAGATGAAAGTTTTATTGATGTACTTAAACAGATTTCAATATATTCCTTTATTGTAACATCAGGCTTTCTTTTAATTCAGTTTTTCTAATCCTATTGAATTGAAAATGCAAAAATAGTTTGGTTTCCATTTCTTTCAATTTTTAGCATAATAACATCACCAGATTCTTTTGCTTCCATAATTTTATTATATTGCTCCACAGTAGTAATGGAAATTCTTCCAATTTTCACTATAACATCATCTTTTCTTAATCCATTTTGCTGAGCTGTCGATCCATTTTCAATAGATATAATTTTAACCCCATCTCTATCATTAAGACCTGAAACCTTTAATCCAATAATATCAAAAGTATTTGTTTTGGTATTACTTGTAGATGCTAAATTCCTTTCATCAGGTCTCTCACCCAGCACTACTGAAATTCTAAGTTTTTCATCACCTCTAATAACAGTAAAAGTGGTATAGTCCTCCGGGTGCTTTGAGGAAACTGCTCTAATAAGATCCTTATCATTTTCTATTTCTTTATTGTCAACTTTAACGATAACATCTTCTTCCATTAATCCTGATTCTGCAGCGGGGCTATCAGGAACAATTGATACAATTAGCGCACCTTTCTTGCTATCAAGATCAAGCGCCTTTGAAATTTCTTCTGTAATATTTTGGATCTGAACTCCTAGCCATCCTCGAGATACAGTCCCATCTTCAAGTAAGTCTTCAACAACTCTTCTTGCCTGATTGATGGGAATAGCAAAGCCTACCCCAGCATTTGATCGCGAGTATCCATCAGTTGCAATTGCGGTATTGATACCAATAAGCTCACCATCAAGATTTAAAAGTGCGCCACCAGAGTTCCCTGGATTAATCGCCGCATCATGTTGAATAAAATCCTCATATGTTAGTTTTGACATTACGCTGCTTCTACCTGTTGCACTAACAATTCCAGCAGTTACGGTATGATTAAGATGAAGTCCAAAGGGACTGCCAATTGCAATAACCCATTCTCCAACACTTAGTTTATCAGAGTTTCCCATCTCAACAGTTGATAATGCTTCATCTGCTTCTATTTGAATGATTGCCAAATCTGATAGGGGGTCAACTCCAATAATAGAAGCCTCATATTCATTTTTATTGTATAGTATTACTCTGATTTTATCTGCACCTTCAATTACATGATTATTAGTAATTATATATCCTTCATTGTCAATAATAACTCCAGATCCAAGGGACTCACCTTTTCTTTTAAATTCAGGAAAAAAATCCTCAAAAAATGGATCATTAAAAAATGGATTAAATTGTTTTTGTACAACTTCTTTTTCTGAAATTATTGAAACAATGCATGGGTTTGCTTTTTTTGAAACCTCAATAAATGGATTATTAAATTGATGATTTGATGAAAATAAAACGCAAACTAGTATACTTGAAAAAATAAATCTTGTAAAGCTCATTCTATCCCCTTTTTATTGAATAAAATTATTATGTTTATAAATACTAATAGTTCCATAATTTTAATTGAGGGCATAAATTATTCAATAAATAATTTTAAATCAAAAAGATAATATATGAAATTTGTTTTAGTTACAGGAGCTAGTACAGGAATTGGATACTCTTCCGTTGCCCATCTTATTAAAAAAGGTTATGGTGTTTTTGGAAGTGTTAGAAAACAAGAAGATGCTACTAGATTACAATCTGATTTTGGTGACAACTTCATACCATTAATCTTTGATGTTAGAGATGAGAGTGCAATTCTTGATTCAGTTGAAACGGTTAAATCAAAACTTGGGCCTGAAGACAAACTGGTCTCAATCGTTAATAATTCAGGAATAGCCCTGGGTGGCCCCATCCAGTTTTTACCAACCGATGTTTACAGAAATCAATTTGAAGTCAATTTATTTGGAGTTGTAAATGTGACAAGAGCATATCTCGAACTGCTTGGAGCATATAAGGGGGCATCGCATCGCGGAAAAATAGTTATGATTTCATCTGTTAGTGGGAAAAGATCATATCCATTTGTTTCGCCTTACACTGCAAGTAAGCACGCTCTTGAAGCGTTCTCTGATTCACTTCGAAGAGAGATGATGCTTTATGGAATAAAAGTAGTTATTATTGAGCCCGGTCCTATCAAGACCCCAATATGGGATAAAACTCCATCAGTTGAAGATAATCCATTTCTTGGTACCGATTATGAATCATCACTCAGAAAGTTTTACGGT
>PCCQ01000055.1 GCA_002731795.1 Fidelibacterota bacterium | reverse complement strand
TGACCTAACGGATGCAGACCTCCAATATGCTGACCTAACTGGTGCAGACCTCCAATATGCTGACCTAACTGGTGCAGACCTCCGGGATGCTGACCTAACGAATGCAGACCTAAACTATGCTGACCTAACGAATGCAGACTTCCAAGATGCTGACCTAGAAGATGCAACATTAGTTGAAGCTGATTTAAAATTCGCAAAGTTCTCTGGAGCCACTGTAACAGACGCTAATTTCGATGACACATATTGGCATGAAACAATGTGGACCGACGGTGTAAGATACGATACTAACCAGGCTTGAAGTCAAATAATATATACAGCCTCTAAATCGAGAGCTGTCTGACGGCCATAGCGGCGGTGATCACCCGTTCCCATTCCGAACACGGAAGTTAAGCCCGCCAGCGTATTCAATGGTACTGTGGTGCGCGAGCCCACGGGAACTTGAGTACGCCGTCAACTTTTTTCGTAAGATTAATTCCATATACCCGCACTCAGTAAACGTTTAGCATGGACGGAAAGGAAATCACTGACATTCTCTCAAACGTGAAGGATTCTTATTTCAATAAAGATTTGATAACTTTAGGTTACATCAAAGGAATGTCAATAGGGGAAAATGAACTACGGTTTACTCTAAAGTTACCTGCTCCGTTAATGCCAAATCACGAAGAACTTGCTCAAAAATGTAGAGAAGCTCTAAAAGATGTGGAAGATCTAGAAACTATCGAGATTAAACATGATTGGGAAGTTCAAAGATTACCTTCTCTTGACGCCCAAAATACACCACAGGCACTAAAAACTGTAAAGAATATTATTGCCATTGCTTCCGGAAAAGGAGGTGTAGGAAAATCAACAGTTACTGTTTGTATAGCGGAGGCTTTTGCTAACGCTGGTGCTAGGGTTGGAATTTTAGATATTGATATTTACGGACCAAGTGTCCCAAATATGGTGGGACTAGGATCACACCAACTTGGGGGGGCTCAAGACGGTGTTTTAGAACCCGTTGAAGCTCATGGGATGAAAGTAATGTCAATGGGATTTCTAGCAACAAAAGATACACCCGTTGTTTGGAGGGGGCCTATTGCTTCTCAGCTAGTACAGCAATTTTTAGGGGCTGTTGACTGGGGAGAATTAGATTACTTGTTTGTTGATATGCCACCAGGAACTGGAGATATTCAACTTACACTATCGCAAACTGTACCGTTGACAGGAGCTGTAATCGTAACAACTCCTCAAGAAGTGGCTCACACAATCGCTGAAAAAGGGTTACGAATGTTTCAGCAAGTTAAAATTCCAATCCTTGGAATTGTAGAAAATATGTCTGGTTTCACCCCACCAGGTTCTGATGAAGTTTTCCACATATTTGGAGAGGGAGGTGGTAAGTCTGCAGCTGAAGAATTTGAGCTCCCTATGCTAGGACAGATTCCTATAAATCAAAACCTCCGTGAAGCTATGGATAATGGTACTGTTTTCATAAATGATAACATCAATTCAATTGCATCCTTAATTGCTGTCGAAGCAATGGCTGTGGTTACTAATGAAGAATTATCCCCGTTTGCACCACGAGAAATTAATTTAGCTAATGATGGACAAACCCTAGTAATCAAGTGGCAGGACAGTGTTGAGCATGTTATCTCAGCTTTTAACATTAGGTTCATGTGTCCATGCGCGCACTGTGTTGATGAAATAACTGGAGAGAAACTGGTTAAGGAGCACCAAATTCCACCAGATATCAAAATTACAGAATCTGTGCCTGTAGGTAGATACGGAGTTCGATTCAATTTCACGGATCCAAGTCCTGGAGCAGGAGCTGGAATCTATACCTTCTCGTTCCTAAGAAAACTTGGTGAGGATGCCAAGGAAAACGCATCGTTTGATGTATAATAACTCTTATTAATCACAATAGGACTAGTAATTTATGTTAGCGCAGGAAATCAGAATACGCGGCGAACCAACTGCAGACCCACAAAAATGTAGATTTGTACTAGAAGCTGAAGTACTTTCTCGTTCCCCTGTTAGCTTTGATAGAGAGTCTGACACAAGTAAGGCTCCTTTGGCCGAAAGATTACTAGCTTTGCCATATATTGCAGGCGTAAGCATTAGCGGTTCAGCCGTTACATTAACTGGTGACAACGTTGAAAGTTGGCCAGCAATTGGAAAAGAGATTGGTGGAGTTATTCGTGATCAAATTAAAACCGGAGAACCTGCTGTAGAAGAAGAAGTCATGGATATTGGAGACGCTGACTTATTCACTCAAGTAGATTTATTGATTAAAAATGATGTTAATCCTAGTATTGCCTCCCACGGTGGAGTAATTACCTTGCATAGCGTAAATGATGGAAAAGCTTTCGTTACAATGGGCGGTGGATGCCAAGGATGTTCAGCATCGAGTATTACTTTGAAGCAAGGTGTAGAATCCTACATCGTAGCAAAAGTAGACGGTGTAAATGAAATTGTAGATATGACCGATCACTCTGAAGGTGAAAATCCATACTATACTCAATCTTTACCACAAGCTGGCCAAACTGGAGGAGGCTGCGGCTGCAGCTCCGGAGCAAGCCAATCCGGTGGTGGCGGTTGCTGCAGTACCGATGCAGGCCCAAGCCAAGGTGGCGGCGGCGGATGCGGTTGTCATTAATTTTCTAAGCGTCAGTTTTAATACTTGCATTATATACCCATAATATCTTTACAAGGTTAAATGGCAGAAGAAGAGCAAATTGAAGGTAATTCCGTAGAGGAAGAAAAGGTTGAAAATAAACCTGAAGTTGAGACTAGCTCTACAGAAGAAGAGGAAGAAAGTGCACCTATAAAATATACAAAAAAATTTGGTGTTGAAGAAGAAGAGGAAGAAGAGGAGAGCCCATTTACACAATTTATCGACAACTGTATTGAATACTTGGATGGGAGAAGCAGAAAAGTAGTTCTGTGGACTCTAGCTATCTTCTTAATTAGTACTTTTAATTTCATTGCATGGAATTTTGTAGAAAGTGAATTTTTGAAATATACTGGAGTTTTGCTTTCGACTATGCTTCTATTTTCCGCAATGTGTGGAACTCTGATATCTTACAATGTTTATAATAAAATCCTTGAAAAAAATGTAGATGTTAGGTTATCTGGACTGATACTATCAGTAGGAAGTGTTTTTGTTACACTATTTTTCATGATTTATCAAATTCAGAATAACGATTGTTTAACTGAGTTTTCAGAGGCTAAATGTGACGCTGACATTTCGCTTAGAGCTGTAATCACAATTTCTGTTTATGCTGGAAGCATGGGAATTGTAATGCTCATTTACGGATTGGGATTGCTGGAAAAAAATTTAGTACCTTATGCAGTGGCTATTGCATTTGGAGGATCACTAATTCTAACTATTGTTTTACTGATGTCTGTTTACAGTTGGATTGAAGAATCAGTATGGTTGTTACTGATTCCCTTACTTTTCCTTGGTATGGGACTTGCAGGTTTACACCATAGAAGATACCAACTTGCTGGATTCGTTATTGGATGCTACATTACTGGGCTTGCAGGTATTGGATGGTTAATTGAACCAAATCTAGCTTCCGGAGGATTTCTCGGAGGAGGATTACCTATGACTGGCTCAGGATTGCTCTTTATTTTAAGGAGAACTGACCGAGAGGCGAGAGAAAAAATATTGTCTGATTCTCAGACATTATTGGAAAAAGGATTCCCAAGTAAAGCATTGGATGCTTCTAACCGTTTGATTAGAAGAGCACAACGCGACGGCGTGTTAATGCAAGATTCAAGAATGTGGCTTAGCAAAGCTAGAGCACTAACAGGGCACAGAGAATACGGAAGATCAATTACATACTACTCTATGGCTTTAGAAATAGATCAGAATAATGAAGAATTATGGTTTGAAAAAGGAGAATTACATAGAAAACTTAAGCAATGGGAAGAAGCTGAATCATGTTATCTAAATTCTACTGAAATAAGGTACACACACGGTGAAGCCTGGTTAAAGTTAGCTCAAATGAAAGAGAGAAGAGAAAAGCTGACCGAAGCCGAAGATGCCTATGTTATTGCTCTGGAACTAGATAGTAACCACGGATTTGCATACTTAGGATTAGGAAGAGTACAATCAAAATTAGAAAGGGTGAAAGAAGCTCTAAAATCTATTGAGAAATCTATTGCATTACTCAAAGAAGATTACAGACCTTATATGGTTAGAGGTGACATTTACTACAGTATTGGAGATTATGAGAGAGCCGATGCTAAAGGATATTCAAAAGCAGTGAACATACGGCCTGACATGAAAAATGGATGGAGAAAATTAGCTAAAGTCTATCGTTCCCAGGATAAAAAAGAATTACTTATCATGGCACTCTCAAGAATCTTAGAGATTGATTCTGAAGATGAATCTGCTCTATGGGAAAGGGCTGAATGCCACTTTGAAGAAAAGAAATTAGGAGACTCTATGGGAGACATTCACCGATTATTAGCTCTAAACCCAGGTAATCAGAAAGCTAGAAAATTTAAAGCTAAAATTCTAGAAAAACTCGATACCAGGGAGTGGGATTAATGTTCAAATTAAAAATAAGAAGTTTGAACAGTGATTATGGAACTACAACTGAGCAATTGGTTACTGACTTTCTAAGAGCTATTGGATTTTTAGGAAACGACGGCGGAAGAAATAAAGTTACAAAGAGGTCTCAAACTGGAATTTTACTTTTTACCAAATGCCTGATACCTCATCCTAAAAAGTCATGGACAACCAGTGAAATTGCAAAGGAATTAGGTGTTCCACTGCAAGCAATTTACAGACACTTACAGTGGTTGAGAGAAGTTGGATTTTTAACTGAAGATTTTCCAGGTAAAGCTGAGGATCCAAAGAAAGTAAGACTCTGGCATTATGATTTGAATAAAGCATGGGGTGGTGTTGAAAATAGAGCTAGAATCTCTTTGGAAGCATATCGTGAAATAGTTAATAATCTAAATAAAAAATTAAAAGAATCAAAAAATGAAGTTCCTAATGATATGATAAATGTTGGGAAAGAAGAAAATTTTGAAATAAAATTAAGAGAAGTAAGGAGAGAGGAGGAAGCAACATACGAAAGTGACTTAGGAACACTGGGAAGAGGCATCGGATTACTCTCTAATCACCATTATCCTTACAATGAATCTATGCCATACAAGATTATTGATGAATGTTTCTTACAGAGACCAGATAGGGCATGGACTGCTGAAGAAGTAGCTGCCTGGATAGAAACTACTAGACCTACTGCATACAGGCATTTGAACAAACTCATCTCATTAGGACTTATCGAAAGATGCAGAGCTGCAGACGGAGGGCCTCCAACCAGTGCTTTCCATTTACGAAAAGGATCGCTGAAAAAAGGATGGGAAAAGATTGAGACTGAAATTGAAATAATTTTAGACCAATATAAGAAAATAATTAAACAAATATCTGAAACAAATGAATAAACATCATCCTGCTAACAATGTAACTCCTAAAGGAGATTATCTCAAAAATAAGAATGTCTGGTTGGCCGTGACTGGATCTGTATCTTGTGTTGAAAGTGTGGGAATTGCTAGAGAATTACTAAGGTATGGTGCAAATGTTACAATTGTAGCTAACAGAGCTGCTCTTGAATTAGTGGGAGAAAAGGCGTTGGAATTTGCTTGTGGCAAGCCTATAATCAAAGAAATAACTGGACAAGTAGAACACGTTATTGCTGGACATGACGCTGACCTATTGATTATTGCGCCTTGTTGTGCTACTAGTTTAGGTAAAATGGTCCATGGAATTGGAGATAATCCACCAATGCTAGTTGCACTAACTTGTATTGGTGCAAAAACACCGATGATTGTAGCGCCTGCAATGGATAAAAATATGGCAAATTCTAAAATTATTAAGCAAAATTTGAAAGAAGTACGTAAATTTGCAACCGTTTTAGAGCCAATTATGGTTGAAGGTAAGGCTAAATTACCTTCAAAATTTAGAATAACTGCAGAAGCATGCAAAGTTGCAGGCTCAAATGATTTAAAAAAAAGTAAAATTCTAGTCATTGGAGGTGGAAGTAGTGAAGAAATTGATGATGTTAGAGTAATAACTAACAAATCAACAGGTAAAATGGCAAAATATATTGCAGAAACTGCATTCAGTATGGGTGCTGAGGTAGAACTTTGGATGGGGAACACAACTGAAGAAGTTGGCGAATGGATTACACAGGAAAATTTTAGTTCAACTGATGATTTAAATAAAAAAATAAAAAAACTTGGAAAGTATGATGCAATACTTGTTCCTGCAGCACTATCTGACTTTATTCCAACAAAAAATAAAGGTAAAATTAGTTCAAATAAGATACCTGAAATTAAACTAAAAAAAGCTAAAAAAAGTATCGAAATAATCAGAAAGAAACACGATGGAATACTTTGTGCTTTCAAACTTGAATCTGGCCTTAAAGATAGCGATTTAATTAAAAAAGGAAAAGCTCTTTTGAAAAATTCTGATTTTGTTATAGCCAATCATTCTGAAGTTTTAGGCAATGAAAAAACAAAACTAGCTATCATAACCAAAAAAGATACTATTTGGGTTGAAGATACGAAAATTAATGCTTCAAAATCAATACTGGAAGAAATTTCTAAAAAAATCTAAGCTTTGTGAGCTTGTAATTTTCTAATATCTATAGTGAGAAGAGCATTTCGAATTACATCTTCAGGCACTCTTTGCAAGATCCCCAGTACTTGTAATTCATCAATAATATTGCCTCCGTGGTATGTTGCTTCACGAGGCTTGAGGCCGAATTCTCTGATTAAATGACGCTCAATTACTCTTTTTGCTGTAGTGGCATGACCTGGATAATATGTCTCTTGTAACATCTCAATTACTGATTTTAAGCGAATCTTAAAGTTTTTTTTCTTCTCGGCTTCTATTCTCTGTTTTTCGTCCAAATTTTCCTCTATAGCTGTGTATTCAGCTGAAAGGTGTCGTAATAAACGTATGCCTTAGCTTAATTCTAAAACCCCCCACCAATGTATCAAGCGTCAGCCGAGG
>PCCQ01000054.1 GCA_002731795.1 Fidelibacterota bacterium | reverse complement strand
ATCAGATAAATGAGGAGTAATTTTTGCATACAAATCTTTTTTCCAATCTATTCGTTCTGAAATTGCCTCTACCACCCAATCACAATCTGAAAGTTTCTCCAAATGCTCATTGTAATTCATTACTGTAACTTTATCTGCTGATTTTTTATTGTAGTAAGCAGCGGGTTTAATCTCAGAGGTAGCCTTCATTCCCTTATCTGCAGTTTCTTGGTCCATATCAAATGCATAAACTTCATAATTTGCATTTGTTAAATGTGCAGCAATTTGACCGCCCATAACTCCTGTACCTAGCACTGCTACTTTATTAATTTTATTACTCATCAATTAAGCCCTTTCAATCACTGTTGCTATTCCTTGACCAGTACCTATACACATTGTAGCAAGACCAGTATTTAAATCATTTTGCTCCATTACATTCATCAAGGTAATCATAATACGTGTACCTGAGCACCCTAGTGGATGACCAAGCGCTATGGCGCCGCCATTTAGATTGATTTTACTTTCATCCCAACCACCTTTTCTTATTACATATAAAGACTGAGCAGCAAATGCTTCATTTAACTCAATCGCGTCGATGTCCGACATACTCATTCCTGCATTGCTAAGTGCTTTTTCTGTAGCTGGAAGAGGACCAGAACCCATAGTTTTCCAGTCAACCCCCGCAATGGCTCTTGACTTTATTTTAAATTTTGCATCGATATTATTTTTACTAATATAGTCTCCGCTTGCAAGAATCATTGCTGATGCACCAACAGATATGGGACTTGAAGTAGCAGCAGTTATTGTACCATCTGCATCAAACGCTGGATCTAATGATTTCATTTTCTCAACATCTGGGGATCTTGGTCCCTCATCTTGAGATACAGTATTATCATTAAATGTAATTGGGGCAATTTCATTTGTGAATTTTCCATCTTCAATAGCTTTTAGAGCTTTGTTATGCGAATTGATTGAAAACGCTTCTTGGTCCTCTCTAGATATATTAAGTTCTTTAGCCAAATTCTCAGCAGTTTCCCCCATTCCCATATAATATTCTTGTTCATAAAGAACTGGGTTGAAGCTAGGCATAAATCCACCCATTGGTACTCCAAACATGTCTTCAGTACCGCCTGCAATTCCACAATTAATATCACCTGCAGATATTGCCTGACTTAATTGATGCGCAGCATCCATTGAAGATCCACAAAGCCTATTGACAACCTTACCGCCAGTCTCTTTAGGGAGCCCAGCCATCACCGAAATTCCTCTGGCCATTAAAAAACCTTGAGAGCCCTCAGGGAAAGCACAGCCGATAACCATATCCTCTATATTACTATGAGATATAGATGGATTTCTTTCAAGTAATACTTTAACTACATCGGTAGCCAAATCATCAGGTCTAACTCCCATTAGTTTTCCATTTTTCATCCCCATTGGGCTTCTCACCCCATCAATAATATACGTTTCCATATTTCTACTCCTAACTAATCTAAGTAATATTTTTCATGTTTATAAAAAGCTTCAACAATTGACTTCATTAAATCTATTTCAGAATGCGAGAATGTTAATTGTTTTTGATAGCCTTCAATGAACTTTTTTTGTTTGATAAAATCTTGATGATTGCCGCAAGTGTAAGATAGTATAGTATCCATTCTATCATTGATGACTTTGTAGTTTTTAGTTAAAGAATATCTAAATACATCTAAATGTTCAGAATAATTATCATTTCCTTCAATTTTCTTCAACCTTTTTGCACCTGTATCGACAATTGACAAAGAACATAGCATATCAGCAAAAGGCTCTAGGACCCATTGATTATTCTTTAAATCTTGTCCATATTCATTAATCATTTCATTTAAAGTATATAAACAAGCAGACCTACAGTACTCAACTATTTTATGGTCATTATTTCCATTTGTTGTGTGAGCAAACCAGTCATGTGAGGTTAATGAAATGGAATCTCTTATTGGCAGCTCTTCTAATATTGACTTTTTCAAAGTTATACCTGCAGCTAAGAGTCTATTTATCTCATTAGTGCCTTCAAATATTCTATTGATACGCTCATCTCTATAAAGGGTAGCCATATCGTAGTCTTCAATAAATCCAGCACCTCCTAAAACCTGAACAGCTTCATCAACTACAAATGCTAGGGATTCAGATCCAATTATTTTACAAAGAGATGCTTCAATAGCATGATCTTCAATGACTTTTTGCATTCTAACATAATAATCATCAGATTTTTTATCTAATTTTGCAATTGCATTATCAATAGATCCAGAAGTCATATAATTAACGTTATCTGCTTCCCAGCAAGATGTAACCATGCGTGCAAACTTAGACTTAATCATATCAAATTCTGTAATAGATCGGCTAAATTGCTCTCGTTCCTTGGCAAATTTAAATGCTGAGTCTGTAGCATTTTTTGCTCCAGCTGCAGTTGTAACACCCAATTTATATCGACCACAATACAAAGTGTTAAAAGCTATAGGACCACCTTGTCCAACTTCACCAAGTACGTTCTCAACTGGAACTTTACAATTCTCAAAATAAAGAGTTACTGTAGATGAACCTTTAATTCCCATTTTTTTCTCTTCTTCACCAATTACATAACCTTCACAAGATTTATCAACAATAAAACCAGTATATTTTCCATCAACATTTGCAAATGTAACGCAAACATCTGCCCATGAGCCGTTGGTTATATATATTTTTTGCCCATTTAGTATGTAATGTTTACCATCATCACTAAGTTTTGCAGTGGCCTGTCCTCCCATTGCATCTGAGCCAGCAGATGGCTCAGTAAGAGCATAGCATCCCATCCATTCTCCTGATGCCAGCTTTGGTAAATATTTCTTCTTTTGCTGTTCGTTGCCATACCATATTATAGGGAGTGTAGCAATTCCAGTATGAGCAGAAGCGGTAACCATTATTGACGAGCTTTGACCTTTAGATAAAAGGTCTATTACTATGCATGCTGTTGTTTTATCAAGTTCTAGACCACCATACTCTTCCGGAACATCAACTCCCAAAAAACCCAATTCACCCATTTCTCTAAAAATTTGAGTACTTAAATCTTGGTTGTATACATTTAATTCTTTACTTAGAGGTAGAATTCTTTTGACTGCAAACTCTTCAGCTGCATCAGCAAACATTTTTTGATCTTCAGTGAAATCTTCTCTGGAAAATACGTCTCCTTCTGAAACTGGAAGTACAAGGAAAGCACCTCCACGATTTTCACACGATTTAAAGTTTATTTTTCTTTTTAATGTGTTAGATCGAACCTTCGTACTAATAGGAACAACATTTTCTTCTTGAACACCAGCGCCATCTGCCATTTTAAAACCCCTTTCTCTTAACACTATTTATTAATAAATCCATTGATGTATCTAAATACAATTTTGCATCAACCGTAGAATCATCAAATAAGCAAAACCAGTTAATTCCTTGAATAGATGATAGTATGCTCATCGCAACAACTTTTGTATTGATATCTTTAAATTCTTTCTCTCTAATACCTTTCTTTAGAACTAACTCAAATAAAAAAAGAAGTTTTTCATATAAAACCTTAGACTTATCCTTAACTTCATTATCCTTATTAGCTAGAGACCAAAACTCAACTTCAGCAAGAAATACATGTTTTTTGGTCATATAGACGTCATATACAACATCGGTTATGTCTTTAAGAATTTCCGATGCACTTTTATTTTTTTTGTTCTTTGTATAAAAATCTGGAAAACTATAGGTCTCCCAATGATCAATAAGTGCTAAAAAAAGATCCTTCTTGCTGCTATAATAATGATAAATAGCCCCCTTACTCATTTCAGATTTTTTAACAATATCATCCATTGTAGTATCTGAATATCCTTTTCCAACAAATACCTCGTAGGCAGCATCAAGAATTTTATTTTGAGCAATCTCTTTTTTATCTAATATTTTCATAATATACCGACTGGTCGGTCTGTATTTTAATAAAAAAAATCATTAAATAATAGTTTTTTTACAATTAGTTATTTTTTTTGATTACTAGAGAACTTGTTCTTATGGTTTTTTTGAGACCCTTTATGATTAGATTGCTTTCTTTTTTTTGATCTGACGCTAACTATTTTCCCTTGATCTAAACGTATAAATACGGAAGCAATTCTAGAAAGCCTCTCTCTTATGTGTGTACAGATTATAACAGTAACTCCATCATAATTTATTTTTCTGTATAAGATTTGAGATAAAATATTTATTTTCTCTTCACCTAAATACTGACCGAAGCCATCAATTAAAAGTACTTTTGTATCGCATGCAATTGAAACTGCAAGTTCAATCCATCTTCTCTCACCATCACTTAACTTCTTAAAATCCCTATCAAGATACTTATTTAATTTCATTTTATTAATTGTTGACTTAATTCGCTTTTTAGGATCACCTAAATTTGTATGGGACATAACATTTTTATTTATGTAGTCTCTAACCGTTATTTTAAACCACGGAAGTTTTAATTCCTGAGAGACGTGATAGACTTCTTTATAATAATCCGAATTTTTGATTCCTGAAAGATCATTATTTTCATATTTTATTGTTCCAGAAAAAGTTTTATTAGATTTAAATAAAATATTTAAAAGTGTAGACTTACCAGAGCCTACATCTCCATAAATTACATAGCAAGAACCTCTATGAATATCTAGCTGCTTAACATCTAAAATATCTCTATTATCTTGTTTTACTAAAACTTTATTAACACTATAAATTGGATTTTTCATTCTTCCTCACTTTAGAATTTTATCTATGAAATTATTTATTATTCGACTGCTATTCAGACATTCTTCAACCGCAGGAATATCTTTAATTATCCCCTTCTCATACCTAATGGTAAGATATTTTTCCATCACATCTTTTGTAAACTCTGGATGAAATTGCACGCCATAAAATAAATCGTCATAAACAAAAGATTGTATACCCATATCGTTTTTTGCCATTAAGATTGCCTTTTTAGGCAATTCAACTACTATATCTTGATGAGATTGATATACATGCATTGAATCATTGAATGAAGAAAAAAGGCTGCAATCCTTAGAATCTTCTGTTAGATTAACATAACAACTGCCAATTTCCCATCCCTTTTCATTTAATTCTACCTTTCCTCCAAAAGTATCAGCTATTAATTGGTGACCAAAACATATACCAAGAACTGGCTTTTGGGCTTTTTTCATTTCTCTAAGCTTTTCTCTCAAATAGTCAATCCATGGAAAATCATCATATACTGAATGTGCGCTGCCTGTTATTATCCATGAATCATCTTTAATCGAATCCAGCTCCTCCATTTCATAGCCCTTGACTACATTCACCTCTAAATGACTATAAGAATTTAAAATATTTTGGATCCAGTCAGATGCTTGCCCATATAAAGATTTTACTTCAGCGATACCAGGACCATTTGTAATTATCGATATTCGTTTCATCGATTAATCCAATCTGATTGTTTATTAGTATTTAGGTAGCTGAATAAGAAGGATGAATGACTATAGCTATTAAAATTACTGATACAATAAGAAAACATATTTGAAATATGAAAGCTTTTGAGAATAGGGTATCTAACTACTCCTAGTATAGAAGAGTTTATTTTATAAGCTATTTTGTGCAATATTACAATCATATCTTAAATGAAAGTAATATATAGGATTTTAGTTAGTGCCCTTCAAGAAATCTTTCTGCTTCTATAGCAGCCATACAGCCAGATCCGGCTGCAGTTATTGCCTGCTTGTAGGTAAAATCTTGAATGTCACCTGCTGCGAAGATACCTTTTTTTGAAGTTACCGTTGAATCAGCCTCAGTAATGATATATCCAGATTCATTTAAACTTAATTGATTTTTAAACAAATCTGAATTTGGTTTATGTCCAATAGCCATAAAAACTCCATCAGTATTATGTCTAACAATTTCACCGGATTGGAGATTTCTAATATCAACACTTTCTAGACCTTTATCTTTAGGGTCACCATACATTTCTACAATTTCTGAATTCCACATTACAGAAATTTTTGGATTATTAAGAGCTCTATCTTGCATTATCTTTGAAGCTCTAAATTCATCTCTTCTATGAACGATTGTTACCGATGATGCAAACTTTGTTAGGTATGTAGCTTCTTCCATCGCAGAATCTCCACCACCAACAACTAAAATATCTTTTTCCTTAAAAAAGAAACCATCGCAGGTTGCACATGCAGAAACACCAAAACCCATTAATTTTGATTCAGACTCCAAGCCTAATAATTTTGCTGAAGCACCAGTAGAGATAATCACTGATTCTGCTTCATACTCTTTATCGCCAACATGAAGCTTAAATGGTTTTGAACTAAAGTCGACTTTATCAACATTTTCAAACAATGTCTCTGCACCGAATTCCTGAGCTTGCTTCCTAAATTTATCCATCAATTCAGGGCCAAGAATACCCTTTGGGAATCCTGGGTAATTCTCTACATCAGTCGTAATCGTTAATTGGCCACCAGGCTGAACTCCTTCAAATACCAAAGGTTTCAAATTAGCACGAGCTGCATATATAGCTGCTGTTAAGCCTGCTGGTCCAGATCCTATAATTATTACTTTATGCATTATCCTTTTATTATTTTATCTAGCATACCTGCTAGTTCATCTTTTGAAACTGCTCCAACTCGCTGCTCTACAACATCACCTTTGTTAAAAAGTAATATACTAGGAATGCTTCTTATGCCGTATTTTGTCGCAATAGCTGGAGAATCATCTACGTTAATTTTTACAATACTACTTGTATCTTTATATTCTTCTGCAAGTGCCTCTATTGTAGGAGTCAGCATTTTACAAGGACCACACCATTCTGCCCAAAAATCCACGAGCACAGGTTTATCTGATTTCATAACGACAGAATCGAAATTTTCTTCATTAACATCAATAGTAAACTCACTCATAGAAACTCCTTATTTAAATAAAACTGCAAAATTCAATCATCTAATTTAGCACACTCTAGCTATCAAAGTATATTTTTTTTTAATCTATAAATGTCCAAGATACTTTCAAGTAGTGAAATATATATAAATCGGAACCTAAAATTGAATACTTAGGAAGAGTAAAAGACTCACCTAGGTCACTCAATCCGCTTTCAAATATAAAGCGTTTTCCATTATTTGTTATATTATGATAGGAAATTTGAAAATTATCAAATTTTAAAGTCCCTGAAAAATCTATAAAATGCATAGAATCAGATGCATCAAAAGAATTCTCATTAATAATTGGCAGAGTATTTAGATTAAAGGCCTTATTGCTAAACATTGACCTTCTTCCAGCCATATTTAATATAATAGAATATTCTCTTCCCTTAAAAGGAATCTCATATGATAGATTATAGTTTAAATAATATTTTAAAAATGGAAGATCAACCCCTCTATCTTTATCATTAAATTTATCATAAGAGCTAAAACCAAGAATAAATTTCATATAATTTGAATTAAATATAGCACTTAAGTTTGAGTAGAGATAGTCATTGTAGATATTAGTGCCAGAATAAATATTTTCAGATGAAATATATGAACTATTAAATTTTATTTTAAAAGAATCATCTCCAGCTAGAAATTTAACTTCACTTTTTGTTATCAAATATCTTGGAATCTCAAAAGACAAATCTTGATAAATTGAATCATATGGAAAATTAAGGCTTATATCAACTGAATGATGATTAAATTTCAAATATAAGTTTTTCTTATCTAAAATTTTAACTGAAAAAAATGGTTTTAAATGAATTTCTGAGTAATCAAAGTTATCATCTTTGTAATTAAATGAATTAAAATCAAAACCTATATAAAAACTAGAAGTTTCTAATCCAAACTTATATAAATACTTTTTATCCTCATACTCTAGTTTATCTAAGTTGAAATTGCTTAAATGATTTTCATATGAACTAAATTCACTTCTTGATGTAAAATCAAAATTAAAATTTATATTTTCAGAAAAAGTATAGCTTGAATTCAAAATATTCCAAATTGTAAAATTCATATTTTCGAAAGAGCGCCATTGTTCGGAGTTATTTACTTCTGATATGTTAAATTTATTTAGCAAGCTTGAAATTTGGTTGGAGTTTTTATATTTAATTGAATACTTATCATTAAAAAGTTTAACATACTCAAAACCCCATAACATTGATTCAGATTCTCTTGTATTAAATTCACCCTCATTTAAAGAGTTAAAGTTATATGAAATTGGAATAAATGGATTTTCCTTATGAAAAGCTAATGTAGTAGAAAAAAAATAATTGTCTGATTTAGTATACAGGTCAAATACGAAGTTTTGAAGATAATTCTTACCATTTAGATTATAAATACTTAACGGGGTAAAAGACTTATTATGAGCAACTAATCTATAGTTTATATTATTTTTCGTATTTTTTGATAAAGCTAACACTAGATCTCTAAACCGATAATCACCTTTTTTATGTATAAATTGAGTTTTGACTTCAGAAGTATCCGGTAAATCTATATTCTTTATATCTTTAAAAATAAAAGTTCCATATGGTAGATGATGATTTTGATTGAATATAATGGATGAAAATGATACTGTATCTAGCGAAGTAGTATTATATGAATTTAATATAAATTGATTATTTTCAATTGGATCTAAATCGAAATAGATAAAGTCACTTGCATATAAAAATAGATTTAACGCAAATATGAATGATAGATATTTAATCTTCGACCAGTACTTTAGTTCTTTATTTTGTTAGAAGATATCTTGCTTGTTTAAGCTTAAATAATAGGCTAGGTGCAAACAAGACAGGTGTAAATATCATTGTAGAAATTAGGTGATGCTTGTAAAAAGGTATCCCCATTTCATAGCAATATAATAATCCAGCGAATGTGTAAGGGTAAGCTCCCCCCGCTGTTAACCAAACTATAAAATTTGATATAATGAAAAATAATGTTGGAGCGAATAGTATGTTTATGCCAATTGAAGACAAGTTATCTTTTTTACTAAATACTTTCATTAATAAGTAAATAATGAAAAATGTTCCATAGTTTAGAAAAAATAAAGATGAAAATAGATAGTTGAACTGGTAATAATTAAAATACTCAAGCAACAAGTCAGAGGCAAATATACCAATGAGCGGAATGTACATATATTTTTTATCAAATGTCATTGCCGTTAAAATTAATACTGCGAAAACAGGTGTATATTGACCCACTTCAGGAATGAATCTAGATGCTATAACTAGTGCAATTAAAATATTTGCTAAAATATTATTTCTCTTACTCATTTAGGTTCTTAGACTCCATTTTGAAATTTCTATAATTATTTTGAATATCAATTATTAAATGTACAATAAATTTATATTTTTTAATAAATGCTTTATTGTTTCTAACAAATAAACAAAGGTCATCATACAATACTTCATTTACATCTTTAATATTTAAAAGTAATTTCTCTAGATCAAGCTTCATATCATTTAGTAGGACTACAAATGGATAAACAATATTAATAGATCTACCGCTAGTCTGCTCAATTAATTTTAAATATTTTAGTGTAAAAAGTTTATGTTCAAGGGTTCCTGATCTCAAATATTTTGATTTATTAGTTTCAATATGGACTTTTAAAAAATCAAATGCAATATCATTTAAATAATCTACATATTTTAAAATTTGGTCATAATAATATAGATTTTTTTTAGCTAAACTCATTTTAATATTTGATGGTTTATATCCGTATCGCCTATAATTACCATCTGAGACTAGGTTAATATTTTTAATATTTAAAACTTCTAATTTATTATAACTATCTAACTCAAACTTAACTGCATAAATCTTATTATCAACCAATCTTCTCTTATAAAATTCAACATTATTCCAAAGATAGCCATCAATAATTGTATCTTTATTCTGGAGCTTGAGATATAAATAATTTTCACCATTTTTTTTTGTATTTTCTTTTACAAAGAGACATTTATAGTAGTCTTTATAAGGAGACATAACTATATAAAACTTACTTCTTATTGATAGGTTTTACGAAAAGTTGATGAACATGTCGCACAATCTTATACCCATGATTTTTGGCGATTTTGTCCTGGAGTGTTTCAATGGCTTCATTATGGAATTCAATGATATTTCCACTTTCTATACAAATCATGTGATCATGCCGAGGATGGCCTAATTTTTTTTCATAACGAATTTTTCCATCACCTATATCCATTTTTCTTATATATTCATATTTAACAAGAAAGTCGAGAGTTCTATAGGTCGTTGCTCGTGAAATTTTAACCCCATTGGCAAGAAGGGCATTAAATATTTCTTCACATTCTCTATGTTCATCATTTGAAAGCATTTCATCAAGAACTGATAAACGAGCAGATGTCATTTTTAAACCTTCTTTAGAAAGCAATTCCTTGAACTGTTTTTGTATTTTTTTATCAACCATATAACTAATTTATTAAATTAAAACATCTGATACATTAATTAATATTTTTCAAATTTGCATACTTCTTTATAAACTTTTTTATGATATTTCCTCTAAACTGAATAGTTATTTTGGAGTTATCGCCAATTCCTTCAATATTTGTAATTTTTCCATTTCCATATAATTTATGTTGAACCATATCATTAACCGCAAACTCACTATCTTTATTAATAAGAACTTTTTTATTACTTTGTTTTCTGTCAGAAAATAAGGTTCTACCAACATAGGAAGGTTTTGAATCAGAATTATAGCTACAAAGCTCCTCTGGAATTGAATCGATAAATGAAGAGCGAAGTGAAAACATGGGACCTGATCCAAACCTTCTTCTTGAGTTTGCATAGCTAATACTAACTTTTTCTATTCCCCTGGTAACTCCTACATAAAACAACCTTCTTTCTTCTTCAAGATCATCGTCATCATCTCCATGTGAAAGCGGGAGAAGACCTTCTTCTGCACCGAGAATATATACATTTTTAAATTCTAACCCTTTAGAGCTATGCAATGTCATCAATGTTAGTTTTTGTTCGTTCATATTCCATCTATCTATATCCGTTAATAGAGATACTTCTTCAATAAAATCTTCTACAGAATTATTATCATTGCGTTCAACAAATTCAGATATACTTGATACTAATTCTTGAATATTTTCTAGTCTTTCATAATCCTCCGGATTATCCTTATCTGTATAGTGATCATTAATATTAATTTCATCAATTAATTTTTCTATAGTATCTAGAGCAGTAAGATTAATAGTTTCCTTAATACTATCTATTATTGAAAGAAAATCTTCTACTTTTTGAACTTGTTTTGCAGAAAGATCTAAATCAGGTAAGCTTTCAAGAGTTTGGCTTAAATCCTGATCTGTATTAGTTATATTTTTTAAAATTTTATCTGTAACTGTTTTCCCAATACCTCTGGGAGGAAAGTTTACAATTCTAAAAAATGATATACTGTCCTTGGGGTTTATTAAATATCGAAGATATGCTAATAAATCTTTAATTTCTTTCCTGTCATAGAATTTCATACCACCTACAATATGATAAGGTACAGACTCTCTTCTCAATCTATCCTCAATAACTCTACTTTGTGAATTAGTTCTGTAAAGCAAAACCATGTCATTTAATGATATATTTTTTTGAGTATTTTTCAATACATCTTCTATGACTCCACTCGCTTCGTTGTTTTCATTTTCAAATTCATTAATAGATATTGGTTCACCATCTTCATTGTCGGTCCATAATTTTTTATCTGCTCTATGCTGATTTTTCGATACTACATTGTATGCAGCATCTAGTATGGTTTTTGTGGATCTATAGTTTTGCTCCAATTTGATAGTAGTAGCATTGGGGAATGAACTTGAAAAGTTAAGTATATTATTGATATCAGCTCCCCTCCATGCATAAATAGACTGATCATCATCTCCAACTACCGTGATCTCATTATTGTTTTTACTTAAATTGTATATAAATTCAAATTGTGGTTTATTAGTATCCTGGTACTCATCTACAAGTACATATTGAAATTTTTTCTGATAGTACTGCAGAAGAGTATTTTCTTTTTCAAATAGCTCTAGAGGAAGTAATAATAAATCATCAAAATCAACCGCATTGTTTTCTTTTAGTGATTTATTGTACTCTGTATATATATCGCATAAAACTTCATCAACATAAACATCGCTTTTTAAAAGTACATCTTTAGGGTAAATCATTTTATTTTTAAGATTACTAATTAGATATTGATATTTATTAGGCTGGAATGTTTTAACATCGAGGTCCATTGATTTAATTACATTCTTAATAGCTTGTTTCGCATCATTCTGGTCATATATTGTAAAATTATTTTCATAACCCAAAATATTAATATGCTTTCTTAATAATGAGGCGCAAACTGAGTGAAACGTCCCAACAGTCATCTTTGACACATCACAGCGAATCAAACCTAAAATACGCTCTTTCATCTCGCTGGCAGCTTTATTTGTAAAGGTTACTGATAAAATATGCTCTGGTGGAATTCCAACCTCATCAACTAAGTGTGCTATTTTTTCAGTCAAGACTCGTGTTTTTCCGCTACCTGCTCCTGCAAATATCAATACTGGGCATCCAATTAATTTTACAGCTTCATTTTGTTGTTTATTTAATATTTGTCCCATACTTCCTTTAAAAATTTATTTTTTGCATTAATATGATCACGCTCATTTGTTGTAAAATGATGCTGATTATTACCTTTTGCAACAAAATACAAAAAATCAGTTTTAGCTGGAAATGCTGCAGCTTTTATCGCATCAAAACCTGGATTATTAATAGGCCCTGGTGGCAAGCCATTATGGCTGTATGTATTATAAGGATTATCCTTATATCGATGATAATCTTTATTATAAAGTCTTTTATTAGGACCAGGAATTATATATTGAATCGTTGGATCTGCCTGCAGCTTCATACCTATTGCTAATCTGTTATGGTAAACAGATGAAACTGTATCCATTTCACTAGAATAAACACATTCACCTTGAATTATAGATGCAAGAGTTAGTATTTCATGCATTTCCAAATCATGAGAGTATCTACCTTTACTTGCTTTTTTAAATTTTATCTTAAATTCATTCACTAAAGTCTTAATTATCTCCACTTCTTTATTTTTACTATAAATGAAGTCTTTAGAAAACATATACGTTTCTGGATAAAGATATCCCTCAAGTGAATTTGAGCTAATACCCAAAGACTCTATAAATTCCTCATCCTTACATAGCTTTTTAAATTTTTCTTGGTCAATATCAAACTTACTAAAGAACATTCTTGAAATTTCGTCAATACTCCAACCTTCCAAAGTTGAAACTGTTATCATTTCTCCAGTTCCTGTCGATATTAAATTTGAAAGCTCATAATTGTTTTCGACAGGTGATAAATCATAAGTCCCAGGTTTTATCTTAGTATCTTTGCTAGTTATAATCATCAAATACTTAAAATACTCACCATTCTTGATACATTTACATCTTTTAAGCTCATCAATAACATAACCCAAGGAAGACCCTTGGGGTATAACTAATTCAGTAGTCTCGCAATTAAGTGGCTGAATTACAACGCTATAGATTAAAAGTATAGTTGCAGTAAAAACTAATGCGAATAAATAATAAAATTTTCTTTTGATAGATTTTAGGACCATTTGAATGGGTAATTTAACATTCTTATCACTTTCTTATGTAATACTTCTTGCATTTAGAATAAATTAAATGATAATTTTTAACATGTCTCCAAAGGATAATAAGAGTGGCATTTTTCATTCCTGGCCTTTTGGTAGAAAAAATTATTTGCTTTTTCTAATAGGAGTTATGACAATTGTTTCTGGATACGTATTAATGTATTTAACAGCTGATATTGTTTGGGCTCCAGTAATACTTATCATTGGATATTGTTTTATTATTCCAATATCTATTATGATAAAATAAATTTAGGGGTGGTAGTTCAACTGGTTAGAGCACCTGCCTGTCACGCAGGAAGTTGCGGGTTCGAGTCCCGTCCATCCCGCTTCAAAGCCTTTGCTTATGCAAAGGCTTTTTTGTTTATTTCATAACAAGT
>PCCQ01000053.1 GCA_002731795.1 Fidelibacterota bacterium | reverse complement strand
TAGGAGCTTCTGGATGTAGAATTGTACTGGCTTTAATTCACGCACTTCGCCAAAAGGGTGGAAAGCGAGGATTTGCTACCGCGTGCTTAGGTGGCGGAATGGCTACGGCAATAGAAATTGAAATATGAACTCTAATTTAGAAGGTAAAGTGGTCTTAGTGACCGGAGGTGCGGGAGGAATAGGGAGCGTTATCTCCAAATCGTTCGCCAAACAAGGTGCGAGAGTAATAATCCATTATAATAATTCAAAAGATAATGCAGAAAAGATTTCAAAACGAATCGATGGATTAGCTGTTAACGCTGATTTAACTGACCCTAAACAAACTAAAGAACTTTTCAAACATGTAATTGAAAAAGAAGGAAAAATTGACGTTTGTATAGCTAATGCGGGAAAATACCCTAGAGATTATGCTCCATTATGGGAGATTGAAAGTAGTCGATGGGATAATACCATTTCCACAAACTTATCCTTGACTTTCAATACCTCTCGATATTTTCTAAAGCATGCATCTGAAACAAAAAAAGGGTCGTTGGTTCTAATCGGATCCACTGCAGGAATATACGGTGAAGCGGGTCATGCTGATTATGCTGCAGCTAAAGGTGCGATAACTTCAGGACTCTTACGTACGCTAAAAAACGATGCTGCTCTAATTGGAAATGGCGTTAGAGTTAATGCAATTGCTCCTGGGTGGACTGTCAGCCAAAAAAGAATTGATGAAGGCTTAGATCAAAAGCGTGTAGAAAGAATTACTTCAACTATGTCTTTGAAAAAACTGGGTAAGCCTGAAGACGTTGCAAATTCTGCAATTATGCTAGCTTCAGACTCTCTCTCTGGTCACATAACTGGTCAAGTTATAGAAATTGCAGGAGGGATGGAAGGACGTCAGATAGCTGGGATAGAGTAGGATTCAGAAACTTATTCGTCGGAAGTTTAATTCTATCCGTAATTATTTCACTAATTATTAACATTACTTACGGAATAGGATTTAACTTAGTTATTTTTGTGGCAATACAAATCTTTGTAACCATTGCAACAACAATGATTTGGCCTGCTTTGAATTCAAAATAGTGTTAAATTAGAAGCTCTATAGGAAAGTGTGGAAGAACCTCCAAAAATAAGGCGCTACGATATCGATTGGCTTAGAGTTATACTCTTTGCACTACTAATCCCATTCCACGTTGGAATTGGGGTTTATTGGGAAGCTTACGATTTTGTACTGCCTGAACATGAATTTGAAGGAGACGCAAATCGAGAAGCTTTGAATAGCGATCTGGGTGAAGATGTAAACAATGTATATTCTTTCACTGGTGATGATTTCATTTCACATATTTTGACATGGATGCACGAGTGGAGGCTTGCTGCACTTTTCATGATTAGTGGAATGGGGACTGCATTTGCCTTCAAACGGAGAACATGGAACTTATTTTTGAAAGAACGTTCGAGGCGCTTACTGATTCCTATGTTTGTAGGAATTTGGACGATTACTCCTTTAACCTTAATGATTGCGACAAAATATTTCCCTAGTAACTTTTTGGAAGGTGTTATAGTTTACTTTGGAGGAGGGATTGTGTTAACTTTACTCATGATTGTTCCACTTCTTTCTAGATTAATTTCTCTTGGGCATCTATGGTTCATATGGAGTTTATTTCAATACTCATTATTTTTACTTCCAATTTTTTATGTAGTGCGAAATTATCCCGATGGAAAGATTGCGAAATTACTCAAAAATACTTTCAAAATGCCATTCAAACTTGGACCTTTACTAATTCTTCCTGTTATTCTATCAATATCTGACATAATTCTCAAGCCAATTATGGGAGAAGCAATTGGATTTGGGTATGAATGGTTCTGGTACTTGCTAATTTTCTTTTTTGGTTATCTTTTCATAATTGATAAAGAAAGATATTTTTATTTTATTGATAACTCAAGAATACAAATTACTGTAGCTACTATGGTCTCTACTTTGGCGTTTATTTGGATTAAATCTGAAGAAACAAAAAGTGGAATTCCTTACATTGGAGGAGGCTGGGCTGGAGACGAGTATAAGCAATTGGGAATCGAATATCATACAAATGTGACTTTGATTGCGTGCTTTATTACAAGTTTTCACGCCTGGTTTTGGTGCTTATTTGTATTCACTTGGGGTGCTAAATATCTTAACAGACCAAGTAAATATTTGGCCTACCTTAACCAAGGAGTCTACCCCTTTTACATTGTCCACCAGCCTATCGTCTACATCGTACTTTTAGTTTTCTTAGCAAGAGGATATTCCAATCTCATGATTTTAATTTTAGGGACTGCTATAGTTACTTTTGGCTGTTGGATATTCTTTGAAATTATGAAAAGGCATTGGATTACTAGGGCAATGTATGGAATCAAAGAACTTCCGATTAAAAATGAAATAATTGCTAAATCTACTCCTGCTGTCGAGGAAGAATAATACTAGTCCTTATATAGGGTCCCTTTGTGCGAGAGACCCTGCAATCACGCAACCAGACGCTCAGGGCAATTATCCCTACACCTCTCGAGGCACTCGTTCTCGACGAGAAACAGCGTCACGGTACGATGTGCAACTTGTAGGAATTACGCCTGGTATACAACACCGTTAGCAACGGTTAGCGATATCTGGAGAGAGAATAAAATGCCAAAACACAACAAACCAAACCGCGGATCCATGGCTTTCAGCCCTCGTAAGAGAGCGCGCTCTGAAACGCCTCATGTCTCTAGTTGGGCTGCTGTCGAAGGTGACGATCCGAAAATTCTTGGTTTTGCAGGATATAAAGTTGGTATGAGCCACATCATGGCTGTTGATTACCGCAAAAAATCTACTACTGCAGGACAAGAAATCAGGATGCCTGTAACCATAGTCGAAATTCCGCCAATGAAAGTAATTGGAGCAAGGGGCTACATTCAGGATACTTACGGATTAAGAACTTTAACTGAAGCTTGGGAAAAGAAAATTGATAAAGATTTAGAAAGAACATTACCTATACCTAAAAGTCACGATGCGAAAGCTGCATGGAAGAAAATGTCTGATAGTGATTTAGAAGAAGTTAGACTTTTAGTCCACACACAACCACGAATGGTAACTGGAATTCCAAAGAAAAGACCCGAAATTATGGAAATGGCTGTAGGTGGAGGGTCTGTTGATGCACAAATTGAGTTCGCAAAAGAAATGATGGGTAAAGAATTCACAATGTCTGATTTTACACAAGATGGTGAAATGTTGGACGCTATTGCTGTAACAACAGGATATGGTTTCCAAGGGCATGTTAAGCGATGGGGTGTGAAATTATTAACACATAAAAACTCCAAACATCGTAGAATGATTGGAAATTTAGGTCCTTTCAGTCCAGGGTATGTTGTTTCCACGGTACCGCAAGCAGGTCAGACAGGATACCACCAACGTACTGAATACAATAAAAGATTATTAAAAATTGGAGATAATCCAGATGAAATTAACCCGAAAGGCGGATTTTTGAATTATGGTTTAATTCGTGGAAATTATGCGCTTCTACACGGTTCCTTACCTGGGCCAAGTAAAAGACTAATTAGATTTAGAAAAGCTGTACGATTCCACGGAAAGAAAACTGATTCTGTCGTTGTACCTGAAATTACAATGATTTCACAGGAGAGCCAACAAGGAGTATAGTTATGGAAGTACCAATTTATTCAATTAAGGGAAAGGCCTCAAAGAAATCAGCAAAATTGCCTGATGCATTTAATGAGCCTGTACGTTTAGATTTAATCAGAAAAGCTGTGAGAGCTTCTCGAGCAAACCGAAGACAACCATACGGCGCCTCAAATCGTGCTGGATTCAGACACTCTGTTTCATGGCCAGGTAAAGGCCGCGGTATGGCAAGAACTCCTCGTAAAAACGGCGGAGGCGGTCGCGGTGCTCAAGCTCCAAACACAATTGGAGGAAGACGTGCTCACCCACCAAAAGCTGAAAAGGACTGGACTCTAAAAATTAATTCGAAAGAAAATAAGAAAGCTTTCAAATCTGCATTAGCTGCTACTTCACAGGAATCATATGTTCTCGCAAGAGGACACCAAATCCCTGAAAAAGCTACATTGCCTTACGTGGTTGAAGACAAAATAGAAACCTTAGCCAAAGATAACGAAGGTGGGTCTCTCACCAAGAGAGCAACTTCACTATTGGAAGATCTTGGACTACTAGGAGATGTTGAGCGTGCACGTAAAGGTAAGGGAATCAGGGCAGGTAAAGGAAAAAGCCGCGGAAGAAAATACCGCACACCTAAATCAGTACTGCTCGTTCTTTCTGAAGACAGTGATTCTGAAAGGGCTTTCCGTAACTTATCCGGAGTTGATGTTACTACGTCTAAAAACTTGAACACTGAACTGTTAGCTCCTGGTGGAGACCCAGGAAGATTAGTAATATTCAGTAAATCTGCAGTTTCTGCATTAGGAGAGCGGTTATGAGTGATCACAAAGTAATTCTAAGTCCTCGCTCGAAAGAAAGGGCATTATACATGCTTGAACAAAATAAACTAGAATTTTATGTTGCAAGAACTGCTTCCAAATTGGATATTAAAGGTGCTGTTAGATCTTTATTCCAAGTGGAAGTGAGTAAAGTCAATACCCGAATTACCAAAGAAGGTAAGTTGGCTATTGTTAAATTAGCTGAAGGGCATTCAGCCGAAGATTTGAGTAATAGATTAGGAATATTGTGATAAAATGGGAAAGAGAATAATACCTAGAAGACGCGGACGAGGACGTCGCTACAAGGCAGCTGACAATCGTTTCAAAGGTGATGCACGTCACCCAAGATCAAAATCTTCCAGTGGAAAGGTCGTCGAACTATTGCATGACCCTGGTAGGACTGCGCCTGTGGCAAAAGTTGAAGATCAAAATGGAACATATACTATGATTGCGCACGACGGAATGCATGTCGGTCAAGAAGTAAGTGCAGGACATGGTGCTGAACTAGAAACTGGAAATACTGCATACGTCGGTTCTATTCCAGAAGGTACTAAAATTTATAATATTGAAATGAAGCCTGGAGATGGTGGGAAGTTAGCAAGAGCTGCTGGAAATGCTGCTACAATTGTTTCCCATGGTAAAAAAACAATTGTTCGTTTACCTTCCAAGGCGCAAAAAGCATTCGATAATATGTGCAGAGCCACCATTGGCTCAGTTGCAGGCTCAGGAAGAGGTGAAAAACCTATTGCAAAAGCTGGAAAGAATTTCTACCGAAATAGAGCTAGACCAAAGATTTGGCCTAAAGTAAGAGGAGTTGCCATGAATGCCGTAGATCACCCACACGGAAGTGGGCGAAAGCAAACAATTGGTATCAATTCTACAGTTTCTAGAAATGCCCCGCCTGGAAGAAAGGTTGGACACATTGCTGCAAAGAGAACAGGAGCTAAACGTTAATGGCCCGTAGAACGAAAGGTCTTGCTACGCCAAAAGCTGCAAGAAGGAGAGAGAGAAAAAGGAAGGCAGGTATTCAAGTCCGCAGAAAGAAAGAATTTACTTACCGCGGAATGACTATAGATAAATTAAAGGAACTAACTTTCGAAGAATTTATTGCCATTGTGCCTTCAAGACAACGAAGGTCCTTTAAGCGTGGCTTGAGCATGGAACAAGCAAAAATTATTAATGATTCTAATAATAAACCGGATAAAGTTATTCGAACACACCGTAGAGAAATGATTATCATTCCTCAATTTGTAGGAAGAAAATTTGGTGTATACAATGGCAGAGAATTTGTAGATCTCGAAATTCTCCCGGAAATGATTGGATTGTACTTTGGAGAATTGGCTCCTACAAGAACATCCCCTACACACACAGGACCTGGTGTCGGTGCTACCAAGTCGTCTAAGTTTATGCCGTTGAAGTGATATTATGAAAGGATTCTCATACCCATACAACCCCGAAATACATGCTGCTGCTCGCGGAACTGGATTGAATGTCTCTCCTAAAGCTGCTAGAGAAGTTTGTCATGCTATAAAGGGAATGGAACTCGAAAAAGCTAAAAGTTACTTAGAAAGAGTAATGGATCTCGAACAAGCCGTTCCTTTCAAGCGCCATGATGGTAAGGTCGGTCATAGAAAAGGTAAAGGAATTTCAAGTGGAAGATATCCTGTGAAAACTGCAGCTGCAATCCTAAAAGTTATTGAATCTGCAGGAAACAATGGAGAAGCTCTTCACATTGACATTGAAAATTGGAGAATAGCTCATATCGCTACATCACGCGGAGTGAGATTTGAAAGTAGATTCCCACGTGCTAGAGGTAGAGCTACACCGAAAATGCGGGAAAGTGCAAATGTTGAAGTGGTATTGGAGGAAGTTAAATGACCGTTGTAAAAGAAATGATAAAAGAACGTGTACGCAGAGCGCAAGTACATGATTACGTTCAAAATAAGACTAGCAGAGCCGGATTTGGTGGACTATCAATACAGAGAACTCCTCTAGGAACTCATGTTAGAATTGCTGCTGAAAGGCCAGGGCTTGTTATCGGAAGAAAAGGTAGCGATATCCAAAAATTGACTGAAGAATTAGAAAGGAAATTCGGTTATGAAAATCTGCAAGTTGAAGCTGGCGAAGTTAATAATTTTGCTCTTAACCCATTGATCATGGCTGCTAAAGTAGCAAATGCCCTTGAGAGAGGGTGGAATTACAGAAGAGCTGGGAATTCTATGTTGCAAAGAATTATGGATTCTGGAGCAAGAGGTTGTCAAATTACGATTGCTGGTAAATTAACTGGATTAAGACACCGAACTGAAAAATTCTTATCTGGGCACATCAAATTCTGCGGCGAAACTGCTCTTGAATTAATGGATGTTGGAATAGCTCAGGCTAAGCTAAAACCTGGAACAATTGGAGTTAAGGTAGCAATTATGCGTCCCGACGCAAAACTACCTGACGAAATAGAAGTTACTCAACTTCCTGAACCTGTTGTAGAAGTCAAGGAAGAAGAATCTACAGATGAGACCAAGGAAGAAACTACTGAAGAAGAAAAGGCTGAAGATACTAAAGTAGAAAAGAAGGTTAAAACTGATAAAAAAGAGAAAAAATCTGAAAAGAAAGGTGATGACAAATGACTTTGAAGAAACCTTTAGAATTAAGAGAGATGCAACCTGAAGAAAGGGAATCTAGATTAAGAGAATTACGTTCTGAATTAATGAATGAAAGAGGCGTTGCATCTATGGGAGGACAACCTACATCACCTGGAAGAATGAGAGCTTTGAAAAAGCAAATCGCACGATTAACCACCATTATGAGAGAAATTGAATTGGAGGAAGAAGCTTAGATGGTAGATATTGATCCTCTAACTGGCCTTCCTAAAGAATTACTCGCAATGGAAGAGATAATTAGAGAACAACAATCAATTAGGGTGCATATTGAGAAACGTAGATATGGAAAATTAGTTACTATCGTCGATGGTATTGGTAAAAGTGTGGACATTAATGATTTAGCAAAACAGCTCAAAACTAAATGCGCTACTGGTGGAACTTCAAAAGGCGGAATTATTGAACTGCAAGGTGATCACACTAAAAAAGTTAATGAAGTTTTAACAGACATGGGATTCCCAGTGGAGGTACAATAAATGGATGGAAGAGATGAATTTATGGGGGAACAGGTGACAGTGTCGGAACACTCAGATCCAAGTATTAAGGGAATTTCTGGGAAGATTGTCGACGAGACTCGAGAGACGATTACTATTTTCTCAAATGGGAAAGCTAAAATGGTCAGTAAGCGACCTGGTAAATTCATGTTCAAAAGTGGAGAACTTGAAGGAAATAAAATTGCTTACAGGTCCCAAGACCGAATAAAAAAGGTGAAAGCATGAGTAAAGATAAGCCACGTGACATAGGAGTTGATGTTATCGCTCCCGCCAACCCATGGGATGGAGATATCAATGATCCTTTCTTTGGAACACTCTCTGTAAGAGGTCAAGTTCTACGAGGAATTGTTATAAAAGCTAAAGCTCAAAAAACCGTTGTTGTTCAAATCAACAAAATGAAATATGATTCTAAGTATGAAAGATATGCCAGAAGTTCATCTAAGATTAGCGCTCACAGTCCTGCCAGTGTTGGAGCAAATGAAGGTGACGCTGTAACTATAATGGAATGCAGGCCATTGTCTAAGACTAAATCATTCGTTGTTATTGAAAGGAGAGATCCATGAGAGCAATTGCAGGAAAACAAATGAGAGGCTTGCCACAAGGCGCTAGAATCGATTGTGTCGACAATAGCGGGGCAAAAATTGTAGAAATTGTTACTGTTTTAAATTACAAAGGTGTACACCGAAGATCACCTGCAGCTGGAGTTGGTGATATGGTGATTGCATCTGTCAAAAAAGGAAACCCAGAAATGCGAAGACAGCTTGTTAGAGCTGTAATCGTAAGATGCCGCAGACCTTTCAGAAGGGCTGATGGTACTATGGTCCAATTTGAGGACAATGCTGCGGTCTTAACAAATGAACAAGGTGAAACTAAAGGGTCTGGAATTAAAGGGCCTGTATCGAGAGAAGCTGCCGAAAGATGGCCGCGTATAGCTGCTGCAGCAACAACTATAGTATGAGGATTAAATGAGTTCAAAACAACCACGAAAACAGAGACTAGCCCATTATACGGCGCCTTATCACAGAAGGCACCGTGAAATGTCTTCTCCAATTGATAAAGGCCTTAGAGAAAGGCAATTATCAAGAGGATTCATGTACCCAAGAGCTATGCCTGTGAAAAAAGGTGATAGGGTTATGATTGTTAGAGGTGAAGGAAAATCTAAATCTGCTACCGCTGTATCTCTAGTTGATCGTAAAGCCAGAAAGGTCTATGTTGAAGGATTTACTTATTTCAAATCAGACGGAACTGAATTACAAAGACCTATTGATGCTTCAAATCTAGTAATTATCAATCCGGATTGGTCGGATATTAGAAGAAGAAAAATATTGAACCGAATTAATGAATCTGTAGATTGGACCGATGAAGTTATATCTGATCTTGAAGCTGCAGAAGACGAATATGAAGCTGAAAACGTAGAACCTTCTGAAGAAAAAGACGAAGGTAATGAAGAAAAAGTTACAGAGGAAGAAACTGATGATAGTAAAAAAGATGAAGTTTCTGAAAAAACTGATTATTCAAAAATGTCTGTTGCTGAATTAAAGGACATATTGAAAGAAAAGGAATTGCCTGTTAGTGGAAAGAAAGCCGATCTAATTGAAAGATTGCAAGGAGATTCAAAATGAGTAGTGGACATCTTAAGAGACTAGTTGCCCCTCGTTCTTGGAATATAGCTAGAAAAGAGCGAACGTGGACTACAAAGCCTATGCCTGGAAAGCACTCTTTGGAAGGTGCATTGCCTATCTCAACAATTTTGAGAGATTACTTGAAAGTCTGCGATAATAATCGTGAAGCTAAAATAATTCTGCATAATGGAGAAGTATTAATTGACCAAAGAGTCGTACGTAAACCAAAATCTCCAGTAGGGCTTATGGACGTTATTTCTCTACCGAAAATTAAAATGCATGTTAGAGCTATGCTTGACAAGCATGGTAGAATTGAATTTGTTCCAATTAAAGCTGCTGAATCAAAATGGAAGCTCGTAAGAGTAGAAAATAAAAGAAACATTAAAGGAGGCCACGTGCAAATTAATTTACACGATGGTACAAATATTTTATCAAAAGAAAAAGTAAAAACTGGTGATGTTTTACAACTAAGTCTTCCTGATTTAAAGGTAAAAAAAGTACTGAAATTTAAGAAAGGAGCACAAACATTGATCATTGGTGGAAGTCACGTAGGCTCAATAGCTACGATTAAGGATGAAGAAACTACGAGAAGTACAAAGCCAAATCTTGTTATGTATGATGGTTTCCAAACAATTAGACCATATTCGTTTGTAGTAGGGGAAAAGAAAGCAATGATTTCGCTTCCGGAGGTTAAAGTATGAATCCTATGAAAGAATTAAGAATCGCTAAAGTTGTTCTTAATATTGGAGTTGGAGAAGCTGGTGAAAGATTAGGTAAAGCTGAGACTGTCCTTGAAAAATTAAGCGGATGTAAGCCGGTTCGTACTTTGTCAAAATCAACTAACCGTGATTTAGGAATTCGATTAGGAATGCCTATAGGATGTAAGGTTACCTTAAGAGGAGAAAATGCAATGAAATTCCTAAAGGAATCGTTATGGGTAAGAGAAAATAGATTACCTGCATACTGCTTCTCAAAAACTGGCGGAGTTAGTTTTGGTATACCTGACTACACTGGTTACAAAAATGAAAATTATGATCCTGATATTGGAATATTTGGATTAGATATCGCAGTTGCTTTTGAACGCCCTGGATATCGAGTTGCAAGAAGGAAAATTAAGCACAATAAAATTGGCAAAAATCACCGTATTAACGCTGAAGAGTGCCAAGAATATATGACAAAAAAATTCAACTTGGAGGTATTCAAGGTATGAACATCGATGACGTAAAAATTAAGGTCAGAGAGGTTTATCGTGGACGCATCATAGGATGTGTTCTATGTGATAGAAAACGCGGACTTGTACGCAGACATGGACTAAATTTGTGTAGGCAATGCTTTAGAGACAAAGCCACCGAACTTGGTTTCAAAAAATATGATTGAGGTATAAATGAGACACGATTCACTATCTGATGCGCTAATAATAATCAAAAATGCTGACCACGTAGGTAAGGATACGGCTGTTGTTCCAGCCTCAAGATTAATTGGGGATGTTCTAAAGCAGTTAACTGAAAAAGGATATCTGAACAATTATGAATACGAGGACAATGGTAAAGGCGGAATTTTCAATATCTCCCTAAATGGTAGGATTAATGGTTGTGGTGCAATTAAGCCTAGATTCTCAGTTAAGTTAAAAGAAATGGAAAGACATGAGGCTAGATATTTACCTGCAAAAGATTTCGGTATTTTAATTCTTACAACGCCTTTCGGAGTTATGAATAATGACGCTGCTAAAGAAGCATCAACAGGAGGGAAGCTACTAGCTTACGTTTACTAGATGTTAATTGAAGAATTAATTTACGATGTGGAGTTGCCAGAAGGCGTTACTTTCTCTATAAATAATTATGAAGCAAAGCTTTCAGGGCCTCGAGGAGACTTAAGCCGTATTTTCAAACACTCCATGATTTCTTTATCTGAAGACAATGGGAATATTAAATTAGTCGGAAAGAAATTACGAAGAAAAGAAAAAGCTCTAATCGGAACTTGGAGAGCTCACTTGAAAAATATGGCCCAAGGTGTTTCTTCCGGATTCTTGTATGAAATGAAAATTGTTTTTGCTCACTTTCCAATGAAAGTTGCTGTGAAAGGAAATGTTGTAGATATTGCTAATTTCTTAGGTGAAAAAACTACTAGGCACGCAAATATTTGTGGAGATACCAAAGTTATTGCAAAAGGCGATAAGGTAACTGTTGAAGGAAACAATGTTGAAGACGTTGGTCAGACTGCCGCCAATTTAGAACGTGCTACTGTTGTAAAAGGAAGAGATATCCGAGTTTTCCAAGATGGAATTTATATTGTATCCAAGGGAGCTGCACAATGAGCGATGAAGAATACAAACCAAGACAAAAGCCTGTTTTGACTAAAGAACAAAAAACTGATTTATCAAAAAGAAACCGTATGTCACATAAAAGGCCTAATTTTAAACGACAGAACTGGTTTAGATACAAGAGACTAGGGCAAAAGTGGAGGCGTCCTCGCGGAATACATTCAAAAATGAGAAGGCACTTCAAATATAGAATACCTGTAGTTCAGGTTGGATTTAGAGGGCCTGCAAGTGTCAGAGGTCTACATCCTTCTGGTTTTGAGGAAGTTTTAGTTTATAATCCTAAAAATTTAGAAAATGTTGATCCTAAAGCTCAAGCTATTCGAATTTCAAGTAAAGTTGGCGATAAAAAACGTGAAATGATTGTTCAAAAAGCTGATGAACTGAAAATTCGTGTACTTAACAGGAGGGATCTATGAATTTATCATATCAGAGAAGGGTTGCTGCTACTGTACTAAAATGTGGTGTAAATCGCGTTTGGATTGACGATCGTCCTGAAGTTCAAGAAAGAATTTCTGAAGCTGTGACAAGAGATGATGTAAGATTACTCATTGTCCAACGCTTTATACGTAAACATCAGAAAAAAGGTATTTCTCGTGGCCGTGCAAAAGCTATGGCAGTTCAGCGTTCTAAAGGACGTCGAAAAGGCCATGGTTCAAGGAAAGGTCACGGTGGAGCAAGGACTCCGAAGAAAGAAGCATGGATGACTAAAGTACGTGCTTTACGCAGAGAATTAAATACTATGAGAGATGAAAAAATTATTGATGCTTCGCAATATCGGTTGTACTACCGTAGAGCGAAAGGCGGAGTCTACAATTCAAGAAACCATTTAAGATATAATATGGAAATCGACGGAATTAAATTAGGAGGGAAAAAATAATGCCAAAAAGAATGCACTTTGCTCGCAGAAGAAAAGGCGTAACTAATTACCGTAAAAGATTAGCATTGCTCAAATCTGGACTTCCTAGGGCTGTGGTTAGATTTACAAATTCTAAAGTAATGGTTCAAATTAGTAACTTTGAAGGTAAAGGTGATCGTGTATTAGCTTCGGCTACATCTGCTGATTTGGAAAAAATGGGTTGGAAAAACTCAAAAACAAATCTTCCTGCTTCATACTTATCTGGAAAGTTAGCTGCTAAAAATGCTATTAAAGCAGGAGTTTCATCCGCTGTTTTGGATATTGGAAGAATTACTCCTATTCCAGGAAATCGAGCTTTTGCAGTTCTAAAAGGTCTCGTAGACGGAGGTTTGGAAATTCCTCATTCTGAAAGTTCATATCCTTCTGACGACCGAATTAATGGAAGTCATATTTCTGAAAAAATTGTAAAAGATTTTGATAAGGTTTCGAAAAAAATGGATGGTAAGAAATGAGTGAAGAAGTAAAGAAAACAGAAGATAAAAACTCTGAATCTAAAAATACTAACTCTAGGTATAAAGGTAAAGGGCCTAACAAAGATAATAGGCAGAAAAGAGGACCTCCTCTATCTCCTGCTCAACAACGTAGAAAGGCTGCTGAAGAAAGAATTTCAAATTGGACGCCAAAAACTGAATTAGGGCGTAAAGTCGTTTCTGGTGAAATTACTACTATTCAAGATGCGCTTGCAACCGGATTGCCTCTAAGAGAAGCTCCGATCGTTGATTTGCTTATAACTGATTTAATGGAAGAAGTAATTGATATTCATATGGTTCAAAGAATGTCTGATTCCGGTAGGAGAGTTCGCTTTGCTGTTACTACTATCGTTGGAAACGGTGACGGCGTTGTTGGAATCGGCCGTGTATCTGGAAAATTAGTTAGACCTACAATTACAAAAGCTCTAGATCGTGCGAAATTAAACATTATTGAAATTCGTAGGGGAAGTGGATCTTGGGAATGCTCTACTGCTGTTCCAAACTCACTTCCTTTCGAAGTTTCAGGACGAACAGGTTCTACAAGAGTAAGAATTAAGCCAGCTCCACCTGGTGTTGGCCTTGTTACAAACCAAGTAGGACAAATTATGCTAAAGCTTGCTGGTGTCGAAGACGCATGGTCTTTCACACGCGGCCAGACTCAAACCATTTATAATTTCGCTAGCGCAATGTTTAAAGCGTTAGAAAAAACAAGATCTACGAAATTACTGCCAGGTCAAAAAGAATTCCACAACATGATCAAAGGAGTAAAACAAGAATGAGCTGGGCCGTTGTTAGAGTTAGAGGATCTGTTAACGTAAATCCTAAAATTAAAGAAACTATGAGGTTAATGAAATTAAATAAAGTAAACCACTGTGTTATTATTCCTGAGAATGATACATACACTGGTATGCTGAATATCATTAAAGATTACGTAACTTGGGGTGAAATAGATGCTGAAACTACCGAACTTTTATTACAAAGCTCAGGTAAAAGTAGCGGAAATACCGATTTTGCTAAAGAGCACTTGAAAGAAACCTCTTTTAAAACAATGAAAGCTTTAGCTAAAGGATTATCAGAAGGAAAAACTGTCATGAGAGATGTTCCTGGTTTGAAACCGTTGTTTAGATTACATCCTCCCCGAAAGGGATACGAAGGAATTAAACGTAGTTTCAAAGAAGGTGGGGCTTTAGGATACAGGGCTGAAAAAATCAATGTCCTACTAAGGAGGATGCAATATGCCCAGGCGTAAAGCATTGAAAACTGGAAGTCGAACTCGTGGTAGAGGCCACAAGAAAGGCCGTGGAGCTGGACTAAGAGGCGGCCGCGGAAACGCAGGTTGTCATAAAACAAAACGCATTATGTATGAGCGAGTTGGACGTGTATGGGGCGCTCACGGATTCAAGAGACCTCAAACTGTAGTCATGGCAAACAATGCAATTAATTTGAAAGTTATTGAAGAAAGTGCAGCTGAATGGGTTGACCAAGGAAATGCATCCAAAAAAGGAAAAACCGTATCTATTGACTTAAAGAAAATGGGATACGATAAATTATTAGGTACAGGTGTACCTAGTCAAGCTTATAAAATTACTATAAGTGCTGCCTCTGCAAAGGCCGTGGAAAAAGTTGAGGCGGCTGGTGGAGAGATTATAAGTGGCTGAAGAAAATATACCTAGAAACCCGGCACAGGCAACCTTGCCTTGCTTATTTATTGTATTTCTTTATTTGCTATGGTATAACTGGAAATCTCCAGAAAGTGTGAGTGCTACCCTCATGGGTATTGGAACAATTGGAATTACTTGGCTTGTCTATATGGGAGCTTCTTATTCTGGCGAAGGATCTAAACTGCATGGATTAAAACCTATAATTGGAAGAATGCCAACTGTGCAAAAACCAGAAGGACATGTTCATTTTAGAACAAAAATGACATGGACTTTAGCCATCCTTATTGTCTACTTTGCTATGACAAACGTAGCTTTGTACGGACTCGGTGGAGAAACCATTGATTTATTCAGTCAATATCGTGCAATTCTAGCAGGTGCAAGCGGAAGTTTAATGCACTTGGGTATTGGACCTATTGTTACCGGAAGCATTATCATGCAATTGTTCACCGGTGCAAAGATTATTAATTTAAATCTTCAAGATCCGCGTGATAAGGAAATATATCAAGGAACTCAAAAAGTATTAGTTATTGTAATGATTATAGTTGAATCTGTACCTCAAGTATTTGGGTTTTTGGAACCTAGTTCAGCTCTCGTTGCGGAAGTTGGCCTTAGCTGGGCCAGAATGACCATTATTACTCAATTAGCAATTGGTTCATATCTTGTATTCTTAATGGACGAAAGTGTGTCTAAATGGGGTATTGGATCTGGTATTTCGCTGTTTATTGCTGCAGGAGTTTCTCAGGCCATATTTACCGGAACTTTGAACTGGGAACCGGCACCAGGAAGCGGTACTGAAACTCCTTCTGGAACTATTCCTATGATTTTGTGGTACATTAAAAATTCATCTACTCAAGACTTGAGTGGAGGTGGTTACGAGGCTATTTTGTTAGCTCCGCCTAATCCATTAGTTGCTTTAATTGGAACATTCATTGTATTCCTAATTGTTGTTTACGTAGAATCCTCAAGGATTGAGTTGCCTTTAGCCCATGGAAAAGTAAGGGGAGCAAGAGGAAGATATCCTATTAGATTAATTTACGCAAGTAACATTCCTGTAATTTTGATGGCTGCATTGTTAGCAAACGTGAACATGTTTGCTCTCTTGTTTTGGTCTCATCCGACAATGTCTAAGTGGCCAATTTTAGGTCACAATTGGAGACTTGGGGCCTTTGATACTACTGACGGAAGTAATCCTGTACCCACAATGGGGCTTGCCTACTACGTGAATAGGCTAGCGGGACTTCAGGATTGGTTCTTACCTCTGGTAAGTCCTGACAAATATGGCGCATACATGGGTGATCACGAACCATGGCAACTCGTCGCACACATTATCATTTACATGTCTATTATGGTCTTTGGATCTATTGTTTTTGCTAAATTTTGGATTGAAACAACTAATATGGGTCCTGAGGCTGTAGCTAAACAAATTCAGGGATCTGGTATGCAAATCCCAGGTTTCCGTAGAGATCCTAGAATAGTTGAAAAGGTGTTGGAAAGATACATTCCTACTGTCACTGTCTTCAGTGGAGCTGTTGTTGGATTTTTAGCTGCTGGTGCTGATATGATTGGTACTGTTGGACAATCTTCTGGTACTGGTGTTCTTCTTACGGTAGGAATTATGATACGCATGTACGAGCAAATTGGAAAAGAACAAATGATGGAAATGCATCCAGTTCTTCGAAGCTTCTTTGGCGAG
>PCCQ01000052.1 GCA_002731795.1 Fidelibacterota bacterium | reverse complement strand
CTACCACTGCCCCAAGAGATCAATTTATCTTTAATGCTGATATTGATTCTAGCTTAGCTTATGGAGTAGAAACTGCTACTGTATTTGCATCTACAGACAATCAAAGTTCTTGGATTTCTGCCCCTGCGGCTGCTTTAAATACGGTGGGTTATGAAAACACATGGGAAGGTCAAGTTTTTACAGGTGGAGGAAATAGTGTTTATTCGTATTTAGCAGGAGAAGTTGACTCAGAGGTTTTAGGAGAAGAGTTTGGGACAATTCTTGTAACTAGCTCTCCTCATAATGTTAATGGTTCTTGGCCTGTCTCTAATAATTTATATGCAAGATTAGCTACTGATGCTAGTGGTGATGCTCCAGCAAGTCAAGATATTGTTGAAATTTCTGGAACCTATAAAGGTGATATTGCGATTGATGCTGATGGTGAAGAATATACAGATGTTGAGCGTGTTTATTTTAGCATGGATTTAGCTGGAAATTGTTGTCCAGCAAGTGATGGAGATGGTGGGTTTTTTGATTTTGGTCCATGGTATTTGTATGGCATAGGTATTGTAAATCCAGAAATTGATGATCCAGCTACTGCTGGTACAGCGTATGCAATAGGCTACGGAGATGGTGGATTTTGGGGAGGTGATGCATTATATCCAGGTGTCTTAAAAATTAGTGGTGATTTAGCAACAGGAACAATTGATAGTTTTGAATTTTTAAGTAACAACATCTCATATAATACAAATGGAAACACTCTCCAGGTCACTACATTGCTTGAATTTATTACTAATGATGCGGGTTGGGGAGCTTGGCCAAACTCATATAATGGAATGATTGTTAATTCTGTAACCGTGCAGGCAGCGTTGGATGGACTAGACGTTGATGCTACAATTCTTGACCAATCTGATCCAGGATTATTCATTTGCTCAACTCAATTTCAGGAAGGCAATAGTCCTCTAATTTTATCTTCACCAAACTTTGATGAATCATCCAATATATTAACTGTTAACTACAGTGATGCTGATGGTAATCTACCGTGGTTTAAGGCGGCACAAATTTGCAATACAGAGGAAAATGGTGGTGCATGCTTCTCTCAAGTTGATATGATTCCTAGTTCCCATGATTATGAAGAAGGCGTAGAGTTCTCAACATCGATAACAGACGCAGTGATTGATGAATATGCCCTTTCAGGTGAATATGTTGCGAAATTTTGGTTTGCTGATGATGATATTGATAACTATCCATCTGCTCAAATTGAAATACCAATTTCTATTAGTGGTAGCAACTGTGCGCTGGTAGGAGACTCAAATGGGGATGGTGCGCTGAATGTATTAGATGTTGTGCTTCTTGTTAATCTCGTACTTGATGTTGCACAAGGAGATGCATGCTCTGATGTTAATGGGGATGGTGCGCTGAATGTATTAGATGTTGTGCTTCTTGTTAATCTCGTACTGGGAAGTTAATTATTAAGGTTAAGATTATTCAAATACAAAAAAACCCCTATAAATTTTTATAGGGGTTTTTTAATAGCTTTTAATGTATAGCTCTAAAATTACTCAATCATTTCATCATTAGAACCTGATAAAATATCTTCAATTTTTATCTCGCCCGATTTAGCCATTTCTGAAGCTAAGCCAACTATTACTTTTCTCGCAGCCATGACATCTTTTTTTCTCATAGGTTTTTCTATGGGCGTATACATTGCTTGCTTCTTTTTAGGCAATACTTCTAAAATTGTATTCACAGTCTGTTCGTCAACACCTTTTAGGGCTTTAGCTAATTCATCTAAATCAATATCTGGATTGGCCCAAAAATCAGCAGCAATATCATCAGACATAGATAATAAATCTTCAAATGTTAATAAATATTTTTTTACTTCTGCATATGTTTCTGGATCATCATTCATTAATTGTGTTAAATAATTACTAGCCTCATCTTCTGTCATTTGATTTAAAATATCAGCAATTTTCTTTCCACCACCTCTAGAAAATACTTTAGGTTCAGGAAGAAAAGAGGCTTTCTTTTCTAATTCATGCGCTATATTAACAACCATTTCTAGAGGAATAGATTTCAGGCTCCCAAGCTCTCTAATAACCACATTTCTTATTTCAGGGTTCAGTTCTGATAGAAAAGCGTTTCTTTGTGATGGGCTAACCTGATCTATTGCTAAAGCCATAACTGTTTCTTTTTCTGTTTTTAATAAATAGTAGATTTGCTCATCATTTAAGTCATCTAAGAAATCAAAAAGACGAACAGATGATGGTTTGTTGTTTTGATATTTATCTGTCATCATTTTAAAATAAAATTCTTCTAAAACTGTTTTTTTCAATTCAGGTGGAATTCCTGTCAGCTCTTTTGAGCGTACCCTAATTTTTATAATTGAGGACTCAGGTAAATCGGTAAAGAATGAAAGTGCAAGGGATTCGCCATAAACCTGAAAAATGATTGCGGCTTTATCTAAACCTGATAAGTTTTCATGATTCGTCATAATTTTATTATTCCTTTTCTGAGTTTTCTTCTTCGGTTGAGCTCTCATTATCTGTTGATTCATCTAGCCAATCACTGATAATCTGACTAGCACCTTCTTTTTGCCCTGCACTCATAGTTACCGCTGACTGTCTCAATGTTCTTACTTCAGAATTAATTACATCTGTATTTTGATTACTCTCAGTTGGCGGCGCTGTATAAGGTGCTGGTGCTGGTGCTGGTGGTGACGTATTTTCATTAGAGGTTGCATTTTTATCATCGCCTTTTGGTTTGAGATATACTACTTTTTTATTTTTTTTCATTAATACAAAAACTAGGAGTATTAATAATAGCAATACAACGACACCAATAATGATGTAAAGTGAAGATCGATTTGAATTTTTTTGAAACTCTTCAAGCTCTACATCCTGATCGTTATTATTTTTACCTTCAATGAGTTTAAAAAGTCTTTCTTCTGTACCTTTAGCGTCATTAATTCTTGCTTGAATTGAATTCTCATAATCAGATGTAATGTCTTCAAGTAATTGATTTTGTTTGGCTCTATATTCATCTTGGATTGACATTAAGTTAATAAACTTTAAGGAATCAAGATTGTTTTGTAGTACATTTCGGCGAGCTTCTTGATCCTCCCAAAATAATCGTGCACTTGTAGCATCATCAAGTTGCTGCGTTAGAAAATTTAATTCTTTATCTTTTGCTTCAAGAATTAATTTCAATTCAAGATCTTTTTGTGCCATCGCCTCATCCATTTTACTAGTAATGGCGTTTTGATCTGCTTCATATTTTTCAACAAGAGCGCTACGCTCTTTTTCGCCCTGTTGAATCATTTTCTGTAATTCATTTTTTAATTCGTTTTGTTGTTGAGTTACAAGGTCCCATTTCAATGAATCTCTGAGTGCTGAATAATCATTGGTGATTTTTGTTAACCTTTCCAACTCTGCGCTATGGGCTTGATTGGCCATCATTTGAGCGTCTTGTTTGCGACCAATATGGTTTGGCATTTTTTCCAATACAAAACAATCAAAACAATTTCGAATTTCATCTATGTTGGTGTTTACAAAGTTTGTAATTGTTTCTCTTGATTCAACACTATATATATCCTCTGCTAAGTATACAGAAACATTTAGGCCCGTCATGACATACTCTTGATCATTTTTTTCTTTTTTATTGACTGATTTCTTTTCGTTTCCACCCATAGGTGCTGTAGGTAAGGTTGGATTAAGCCCCAAGCCTTCAATAAAAGTATAGCCAAATGGATCTGTTGAGTCTTGCTCATCTACATCCGTGGGGGTAGATTTTTTTGTTTCAGAATCGGGTTTTGGCTTTTCTTCAAGTCGAACATCGGCAAAAACGTAATACTCCGACTTGTCATAGATTTTTTCTAAAAATGATTCGATTTTAAACTTGTATATATTCTCTAATTCAACCTGTTTAAGGAAAACACTTTCATCAGTAGAAAACAAAAATGATAATCCCAACACTATTAATGATAACATACTTTTTTTCATAAACTCTCCTAGACTAAATATAAATCCTATTTTACACCAAAAATAATTTTAATTCTTCTATTGTTTACCCGTTGATCTAGCGTTGCATTGTTTTCTTCAATTGCTAAATCATCTATTTTTCCTGAACGAACCTCAGACCACTTTACTCCAGATGGCCACCTATCAGCATATCCTGATGCTGTTAATCTTCCAGACATAACCCCTTTAAAGATTAAGTAATTTACAACATTTGCTGCTCTAGCAGAAGAAAGTTCCCAGTTGGTGGGATATCTTTCTGCAATTTTTCCTGTAGGGTTTTGATTGTCTGTGTGGCCCTCCACTAAAATACTTCTTAAATCTTTAGGGTTAGACATTAATTCAAGAGCTGCAGTATCTAGAGTTTTCTTTAATTCATCTTTTAAAACAACAGATCCAGATCCAAAACAAATATCACCATCAAGCTCAAGAGCTACACCGCGAGGATCTTGTGTTACTTTTGCCTTTTCCCCCATATCTAAGTCTTCAATTAATTCTTCTAATTCTTGTTTGATTTCTGATTGGTCCTTAAGTGGTTCAAATTCCATCTCTTGATCTGTTGAGCCACCTGTTTTTTCGGCCATTGAATTAGCAAATGCTGCATATTTTACAGGGTCAGGTGAAGACATGGAATACAACAATACAAAAAATGCAAACAATAGAGTCATCATATCTGCAAATGTTGCCATCCACAAGGGTAGTCCTTCTTCTTGTTCTTCACATTGTTTACAGGTGTGTTTTGCCAAACTAGTCTTCCTCTCGTGATCGTTGTGCTGGAGGCAAATAAGCATTTAATGCATCTCTTATTTCTAAAGGATGTTTTTTATATGCAATCATTAATACACCCGCTGTCGTTAAAGCATCCTCTATTTTTTTTGCTTCATTTTTGCCCTTTAATTTGTCGGAAAAAGGTAGAAAAAGAAAGTTGGCTGCGAAAGCACCATACAGGGTTGTAATTAGAGCTACCGCCATTGATGCTCCAATGTTATCTCCTCCACCAGATCCCATGCCAGCTAGCATGAATATCAAGCCAATTAGTGTTCCAATCATTCCAAATGCTGGAGAATAGGTTCCCAGGGTCTTCATAATATTAACATCTTCCCTTTCACGAATTTCCCGATATTCTGCATTAGTAAGCATAAAAGTTTCTATGTCATCTGGCCTTGTTCCACCTAAAATAAGTTTGCAGCCATCCGATATTGCGTGCATTCGAAACGGCATTGACTCCGGCGTTGATCCTAGCGCTGCCTCTAGATCTTTTCGGCTTTTTCTATATGCTTCAGAAAGGACACAAATATCATCAACTACATTTGCTAGAGTGAAATTATCATCCTTGAAAATCATCTTTAATAGTCTAAATAGGCCAATTACTTGAGATAGTTTAAATGCTATCGCAGTCGCTGCAAGAGATCCTCCAAATACAATTAAAAGTGAAGGAATGTCCAACAACGATGTTATTGGTACTCCGGCGCCCTGCGCTCCTAGAACTGAAGCTAAGCCCATTAAAGCCAATCCTAAAATTAATCCTACTATTGTTCCTAAATTCATATTTTTCCTTTATCCTCTTATTCTTGCAAATCTGCTGATTTTAATTTATTGCTTTTAAGCGCCTCTAAAATATCACGGACCTCATCATATTCTGGATCTAGTTTTAGTGCAATATTCCAATTTATTGATGCGCTTTGAATTTGACCCATACTATAATAGATTGTTCCTTTTCTAGCGTATGCAATTGCTAGGTTGGGATTAAGCTCGATAGCACTGTCAATTTCTATGAGAGCCTGGTTGTATTCTTGCTCATAATAATATCTTAGGGCTCTAGAGATGTGTCTTGAAGCTTTATTATAATTTGCGATATCAACAACTTTTTGATTTTTTCGTTGATACAGTGAGTCTTCTAGAGTAGCAATTTTTTGACTAAGCGATATATTTTCTATTGAATTATTTTCTAAAGAAAACTTTAAAAATTTTATAGAATCTGCTATCGCGCTGTAATTTTGCTCAGAAAGATTAATAATTTGATTTAATGAATCCTTTAGCGCCATTACGGCCTCTTCAGTATAATATGTTTGGTTTGGATCTCCGTATGGGTTGTTATATTGATTTTTTTTCATTTTGGGTACATTCATTTCAAAGCCAAAACATAGCGTTGATGCATTTGACAAAACAGTTTGGTCTTCTTGTCCAACCTTTGATCTATTTCCAAAATCTCCCATTCCACTAAAATTAGTAACACCCATTGAAATAAGATATTCATCTGTTATCGGGAGTTTTGCTCCAATATTGATATTAGTTCCATCTAATTCAAATAATAAATTTAATCTATTTTTTAATCTTGGAATTTCTGGTGTAAGCAAATTAAAGCCTAAAAAATAACCAATTGGACTGCTTGGGCTATTGAGAAAATCTAACTCTTGCACGTGTTCATCTAAAGCTACCAGCCCGGACCCAAAACCAAAGTTATATGTTATTGAAAATTTATCAAACTCTTTATAACTTGAAAAGATAGCATACAAAGATGGGTCTAGAAATGAAGAGTTTCCGTTCCAATCTCGTGCTATCACATCTGATATACCCATATCGATTTTAATATTATTTGCACTGTATATAGTTTTCTGTGCATGCAAACCTAACTCAGTAGGGGCTTCAAAGGTTGCTGTTGTTGTGTCAATTTGTTCTTTTGACCTTGGGTCAGCAATTAAAGAATAGCTTAAGCCTAAATTTAATCCACTATTTGTATGGGTTTGAAGATAAAGGCTTATTCCTTGACTTGGAAGATCAAAGTTTATCGTTTCTGTTGAAAAGCCTGCTGTAAATAAATATGGGTTTGTTTCAGCATGAATGTGTTGAACCGATGGGGTCCTTAATAATGTTGAAGGCCTAGAAAACGCTATTCTAGAATTAGATAGTGTAATCGACAAGGTGAATAAAACAGCAAATGCTCGAAGTAAATTATTTTTCATATTTTTGATCTAAAAGTTTTTTTTCATGATTAACATAGCGAGCCAGGTCGCTGTTATGAAATTTTTTATTAAAAAAATTAATTTGTTGTAATGATTCTTCAATATTTCCAAGCTTAATATTTGTTTTAATTAAATATAAAACCATTTCATCTGTCATGTCTTCTAATGACATAGAATTAAGAATTTTTTTTGCATTGTTATATTGGTTTGAGCGATAGAGATTCTGAATGTACAATATATTAATTTTTTCATTTTGGGGAACTTCATTTATTTTAATTTGACCATAAAGTTTGAAAAATCTGGAAAAATTATCATTTAAAAAAGATCGCTTTATAAAGTTGATGGTCTCGCGCGTTGATAAAGAAAAAATGAATTCATCTTTGTGGGGGGCTGAGTTGCTTAGTCCCACTAAAGGGTATTTTAAATTATGTAATATAGGAGCAACAAAGTTGTTTGCGCGAAAGGCCATTATTTGATCTTCGTTGGTAGTTAAGGTATTAATATTAGTTATTTGATCAAAGGCTAATTCTTTTTGAACTATAGTTGGACTATTTTTATCAATATGTACTCCTAAGTCCCAATATCTTAATGTTTCAGACATAAGAAGAGTCAAAAAGCTCAGCAACAAAATAACCATGTGAAAACTAGTTGTCATATTGTTCCCAATCAATTGTATATGAGTAGCCAATAAACTGTCCAAAGTCTGGCGGTATTACCAGTTCAAATCCAGCGACCGCGCCAATTTCAATACTTGAGTCTGATTCTATTTGTGAATCAGGAAATACGTGTTTAGAACCCTGAACGAAAGCCGTTAGAGATTTGGTGCTACCCTGCCAATTCATTCTAAAAACAAAATTAACTTTAACAAAATCTGCTCTTGCTTCTCCAATGTTTTTAATATCACCTCTTAGCGTTCTGTTTCCTCTAAAATCAACATCTTCTGTAATGTCGCCCAGCATGATAGCATTTGCCAATAATTTCGTTGTAGGCTTAAATATTGTATTTTGTTCATCTTTTTTAATTTCTAGTATTTGGTTTTTTCGAAGACTATTTGTAGCATCAGTACTGTCTGGGGCCTGAGTAATGTTTTCTATAATTCGCTTAATTGTGTTTCGTTGAATTGTTAGGTCGCCAATTAGGGTTTCAACGTGCAACACATCTTGATCTTGATATTTAATTTTGCCATAGACAGTAGAGCCGTTTGTTAAAATAATTTCTTTATTATAAATTGAGAATGGATTGTTCCATATTTGAGATTGTGCTTTTAGCTTATATAGCTCCTCTGTATTTCTATCAAGTTCAGATTTTAGTTTTGTAATTTCATCTTGCATGTTTTGAATGACGTCCTGGTAGATGTTATCAGTATCATCCATCGCTTCATTTAAATTACTATCAAATGAGCCGCCCATATCAAGGTCTCCAAAGAGACTGTTAATATCAACAATTCCTTCATTTAAATTTTGACTGCTTGTATCTGCTGGACTCTCAAGACTTGTGTCTATTAATGTAGTGTCAATGGGTAGCCCAACCACCATATCTGATGAAAGGCTGTCCGACAACATTAGGCTGTCATCTTTATTTTCAATTTTATTTTTTTTGCCAAACATGCTACAGGCATTTATAATAAAAGAGATACTCAACAGTACTAACAATTGTTTTTTAAACATGTTTTATTCTACCTTTGTCCTCGTTAAAAATAAACAATTTTTAACAAATTATTATATAGCTAACGAAAATATTAATAATGACTTACTATTACCAAGAATTTTATATGTTTTTTTATATTTCTCTTGTATTGCTTCTGTATTATAATACTATATATTGTGTAATAAAATCTTTTTTTTATTGTAATGTTCTGATTGCACTATCAGCAAACTAAGTATTAATTTTTAAATATTATTTTTTATATTAAATAAATAGATTGAAAATCATAATGGAAAACATATGAAAATAGAGATTTTAAAATCAAAAATTCACCGAGCAACAGTAACGGATGCAAATCTTAATTATGTTGGATCTTTAACTTTAGACCCCATATTAATGCAAAAAGCTAATTTAAATGAATACGAAAAAATTCATGTTTTAAATATTACAAATGGTAGTAGGTTGATTACATACATCATAAAGGGAGAGAGTGGCTCTGGTGAGATTTGTATAAATGGTGCAGCTGCCCACCTTGTTTCTAAAGGAGATCTTGTTATTATTGCGGCCTATTGTAGTATTTCAGAGAGTGATGCAAAGAATTTTAAACCAACGATTGTTCATGTGGATAACAAAAATAATGTGACAAATTAATGTCAAAAATAACTATCAAAAAAATACAGTCGTGGAAAAATAAAAAAAATTTTAGTGCAATAACTGCATATGATTTCACGAGTGCAAAAATTATTAATCAAACCAATATCCCGATTATCCTGGTTGGTGATAGCGCTTCAATGATTAGTTACGGCTATAGTTCTACTGTACCTATTTCTATGGATGAAATCATATTAGTAACGCGCGCCGTTTCGAGAGCGGCAAGTTCCTCTTTTGTGGTAGGTGATATGCCTTTTGGAAGCTATCAACACTCTGTTTCAATGGCGGTCAAGAATGCTGCTCGTTTTTTAAAAGATGGGGGGGCTTCAGCTATTAAGCTTGAAGGGGGTATTTTGGTTCAAAAACAGATCAATAAAATTGTTGATTTTGGCATCCCGGTTATGGGACATGTTGGACTAACTCCTCAGTCTGTAAATCAGCTTTCTGGTTATTCTGTTCAAGGCAAGGGTCTAGAGTCTGCGCAGAAAATTTTAGATGATGCTCGTGCAGTAGAAGACGCTGGTGCATTTGCTGTTGTTTTGGAATGTATTCCAATAGAGTTGGCAAAAAAAATAACATCGTCTCTTTCAATTCCAACAATTGGAATTGGTTCTGGAAAATATTGTGATGGTCAAATTCAAGTTTTTAATGATATTTTGGGTCTAAATGATGACTTTTTTCCAAAACATGCAAAAAGATACTTGAGCCTCCAAAAATCTATTGTTTCAGCGTTGAAAAAATATAATAATGAAGTTGTTAATAGTAGCTTTCCTGAAAAAAAACACTCAACAAGTTATAAAAAAAACATTATCGATAAGCTTGTATAGATGAAAATTATTTCATCTTTATCTGAATTCTTGGTTTGGAGGGCGTCTATTTCCTCTTCTCTAAAGGTTGGATTTGTTCCAACTATGGGCGCGCTTCACAATGGGCATGCGGCGCTAATTAAGGGCTCTTTAAATGAGGCTGATATAACAGTGGTAAGCATTTTTGTCAACCCAAAACAGTTTGGTGAAAATGAAGATTTTAGTTCTTATCCAAGGACTGTCGAAAAAGACTGTGATCTATTGCAATCAGCGGGAGTTGATATTTTATTTCTCCCTCAATATGAAGATATATATAGCGATGACGTTAAAAGTTTTGCTTTTGAACACTTCTTTTCTAGGCAACTTGAAGGAAAGAGTCGTCCCAATTTCTTTCCAGGGGTGGTCAACGTTGTATCGAGACTTTTTAATATTGTAAAACCTTCTATGTCTTTTTTTGGCAAAAAAGATGCTCAGCAATTAATTTTAATTAATAAAATGGTTAATGTTGGAGGCTTTCCCATAAAAATAATTCCAGTCGAAACCATACGAGAGCCTTCTGGTTTAGCAATGAGCTCAAGAAATATATATTTATCAAAAAGTCAAACGATATCTGCTTCAAAAATTTATAAAAGCTTATTGTTGGCTGAAAGTCTACTCAAGCATGGCGAAAAAGATGCTAGAGTAATTAAAAATGAGATTAAAAAAAACCTGTTAGTTGACCCTGCTATTTCAGTTGATTATATTTCTATTGTATGTTTAAATGACCTTAAAGAGGTTTCAGGGGAAGTTTGCAGTCCAGTCTTGGTGTCTGTTGCTGTTTACATTGGCGGGGTAAGATTAATCGATAATATTTTTTATGAATGAAGATCAAGCCCAATATCAACATTAGTGCTTTGATGTGTTAAGGCTCCGACAGATATTCCGTTTACACCTTTTAGGTTGAACTTTGAAATGTTTTTAAGTGTAACCCCACCTGAAACTTCAATAAAAATTTTTTTATCTTTATTTTTTAATAGGTTAATTTTTTCTATACACTTTTTTATTTTGTTTGGGGTCATGTTATCTAATAAAAATGCATCGACCAAAGAAACGTTTTGAGAATTAATTTGTTTTGGGCTATCAACTTCAAATTGAATAGGAACGCTGGGTGAAATCCTGGTTAATTTATCAGCCACTTCATCTGTTATTTTGTTTATGTGGTTATCTTTTACCATTATGCCAGAAGATAGATTTAATCTATGGTTGCTTCCTCCTCCACAAAAAACAGCATATTTTTCAAACAATCTAAGTCCCGGCGTTGTCTTTCTGGTGTCTAGAACTTTAATTTTATTATTATTTAATTTTTCAACATATTTGCCTGTCAAGCTTGAAACTCCAGACATTCGCTGAATCATATTTAACAGCAATCGTTCTTTGGTTAAAATTTCTGAATTAGACCCTGACAGCAAAGCAATGGTTTGCCCCGATAAAAGCTTCTGTCCATCTTTGACCATTTTTTTTACTTTTACTTTCGGTGAAAAAATATTTTCTATAATGGGGTTGCCGCAGAATATCATTGACTCTCTAGGTTGTATGGCAAAAACTTCTTTTGTATCTATTAATACTATGTTCTTTGTTGTTGCATCGCCAGCCGGGACGTCTTCTTTGAGGAACTCCTTAAGTTTTTTTGAAACTTGTTTGGGGTCTAACTTATTTATTTGTTTATATAATAACTTTGCTGAGCTCATTGTTAAATTTATAACTGGTAGTTTTTTGTGTCAATTTTATTAATTAAAGCGGCACTAATTTTTTTTACTCCTATTGCTTTTGCTAAAATAGATATATAGCAAAGATAAGTTGAGGGGTACTCATTTTGTTTTTTGTGTTTGTCATAGTGTGTTCCCAAACAAACAGCTGTAACCCCATCTTCTGCGCTATAAATATTTGAAATATCAATAAAAGCCTCTGAAAATTGATTTTGTATTCCAATTAGTGGGTTGTCCCCCGTTTGATTTATATGGTCTTTGACAATTATCTTTTCATTGTGGGGTATTTGGGGGTTGTGCGTGATGTCATAAATTTCGATTGAATATTGCTTTAACGTCTTTAGTATCTTAATGGTATCAGCTATGTTTTTGGGGTTGATTTTTATTGACTCAGCAAGCTTGTGGTTATTAAAAATTATAATTTTTTTTATCATTTTCTTGGTCCATATAATTTTGAGCCTACTCTTACCATCGTTGATCCTTTTTCAATTGCGGCCTCATAGTCTCCACTCATTCCCATAGAAACCTCAAGGGGCATGCTGTACATCTTGCTAGTTTTTTCTGTTATTTTTTTTGTTTTTGTAAATAATTGATTTTTTTTGTTATCATCAATATTGTTGGGTAAAATTGTCATTATTCCTTCGAGTTTAATGCTAGACAAGTTTATTATTTCTTCTACATGATATTCAAATTCATCAACAGTAAATCCAATTTTTTGTGGGTCTTTTCCTATATTTATCTGACAAAATATTCTTTGTTTTTTTGATATAGCGAACGCTCTTTTATTTATATTTTTTGCTAATTTTAATGAGTCAACACTCTGTATTACATCAAATATTTTTAATGCCTTGTTGATTTTGTTGGTTTGAAGCGCTCCAATCAGGTGAAGCTCTAATCCTTTTGGCCTATCTATATATTTCTTCTCTGCCTCTTGTACTTTGTTTTCTCCAAAAAATTTTATTCCACAATCAAATGTTTTTTGAATAACTTCTTTTGGGTGTGTTTTTGTAACTGCCAAAAGTTTTACTTCTTGGCCTGCCGCCTTTGAGCTTTCAATGTTTTTTAGAACTTCTTTTATTCTATTCTTCAGCAGTACTTTCTTTTGTTTCGGAATCCTCGTTTTCTTCCTCTTTTTCATCCTCTTCTTTGACAACTTTCGCAACAGATGATATTTTTGCTCCTTCATCTAACCTAATAAGCCTTACGCCCTGTGTGTTTCTGCCGATTGTTCGTATTTCATTTGTTGCCTGTCTGATCATTACCCCTGCGCTTGTTATAATCATTATGTCATCTGTATCAACAACCTCTAAAATACTTACAAGTGATCCTGTCTTTTGTGTTTTTTTAAGAGTATATACGCCTTTTCCTGATCTTTGTTGAATTCTATATTCATCGGTTGGGCTTTTCTTTCCATATCCATTTTCTGAAGCTACAAGAACATGTCCATCATTTTTTAGAACCAACATCCCAATTACCTCGTCTTGCGCTCCTATTGTAATTCCTCTTACTCCCTTTGTTCTTCTTCCTGTAGCCCTAACGTCTTCTTCTTTAAAGCGAATTGATTTTCCTTCCCTTGTTGCCATGATTATGTTATCACAACCATTAGATATTTTTGCCTGAATAAGTTCATCTCCTTCTTTTATTTCCATTGCAAAAACTCCGCCTTTTCGAGGCTTACTATATAATGATAGTGAGGTTCTGTTTATCATTCCTTTTTTGGTGGCCATTATAATATAGTTCGAATCTGAAAACTCTTTAACTGAAACAAAAGCACTAACCTTTTCACCTGTTTCACATCCAATTAAATTAACAATAGCCCTTCCCTGTGAAGTTCTGCTTGCTTGGGGTATTTGATGAACTTTTAACCAATGGCATTTTCCTTGGTCGGTGAAAAACAGCATCGTATTATGAGTTGAGGCTGTAAAAAGATGTTCGACAAAATCATCATCTTTTGTTTTTGCACCTTTCATGCCCTTTCCACCTCTTCTTTGGGTTTTCCAGGTATCAGCAGGAAGACGTTTTATGTATCCATTGTGTGTTATCGTTACTATCATCTCTTCGTCTGCTATCATATCCTCAAGGCTTAACTCTCCACTAAAAGGTATTATTTCTGTTCTTCTTTCATCGCCATGTTTATTTAATATTTCACCAAGCTCACCTTCTATGATTTCGCTCTGCTTTTCATGGCTATCTAGAATGTGGTTTAGCTCTTTAATTAAAATTTGTAGGTCGTTGTATTCTTGTACAACCTTATCAATTTCAAGCGAAGTAAGTTTTTGAAGGCGCATATCCAATATTGCCTTCGCCTGTTTTTCGCTAAAATTATAAGATGAAATTAGAGATTCTTTTGCAGCTTCTGGGTTCGAAGAACCCCTAATTATTTGAATGATATTATCTATATCTTCAAGTGCTTTTTTAAGGCCCTCTAAAATGTGTGCTCTTTGTTCCGCTTCAGATAGCTCAAAAGTTGTTCTTTTTATAATAACTTCTCGTCTAAAGTCTAAAAAGTGACCAAAAACTTCTTTAAGGTTCATTATTTTGGGAACGCCATTTACTAGAGCAAGCATTATTACGCCAAAAGTGTCTTGTAGTTGGGTAAACTTATATAAGTTATTAAGAATAATCTCTGCTATTGCATCCCTTTTACACTCAACTACTATTCTATTCCCGTCTTTATCAGACTCATCTCTTAAGTCTGAAATCCCCTCTAGCTTCTTTTCTCTTACTAGGTCTGCTATTTTTTCAACAAGATTTGCTTTATTAACCTGATACGGCAACTCTGTAATTATAATTCTTTGTTTTCCTTTATCATTTTCTTCAATTTGAGCCTTTCCACGCATAACAATTCTTCCGCGGCCTGTTTGATATGCGCTGTTTATTCCATCGCTGCCCATTATAAATCCTGCTGTTGGAAAGTCTGGTCCTTTAATGTGATTTTCAACTAACTCATCTATAGTAATGTTGGGGTTTTGCAATAGTGCAACCAAGCCACTAATTAATTCATTTATATTATGGGGTGGTATTTTTGTTGCCATTCCAACTGCAATTCCTTCTGAACCATTCATTAGCAAGTTTGGAATTTGTGTTGGAAGCACGCTGGGTTCTTCTAAGCTATCATCAAAGTTTGGCGTAAAGTCTACTGTGTTTTTGTCAAGATCTTGAAGCATTTCTGAAGCTACTCTGTCCATTCTTGCTTCAGTATAACGCATTGCCGCAGCATTATCTCCATCAACAGAGCCGAAATTTCCTTGACCATCTATAAGGGGGTATCTTAACGACCAGTCTTGGGCCATTCTAACTAATGAGTCATATATTGAACTATCTCCGTGAGGATGATATTTTCCCAAAACGTCGCCTACAATTCTGGCGCTTTTTTTATATTTTCTATTCCATGTTGCTCCTTGTTCTAGCGCTCCATATAAGACACGCCGATGAACGGGCTTTAGGCCATCTCTCACATCCGGAAGCGCACGGCTGCATATTACAGACATGGAATATGTTAAGTATGATTCGGACATTTCTTCAACAATGTCTCTGTTTTGAATTATTTGTGGTTGTAGTTCTTCGCTCATTTTTAAATATCTATATTAGTTACAAGTTTGGCATTGTTCACGATAAAATCTCTTCTTGATTCAACGTCCTCTCCCATTAGTGTAGAAAAAATTTCATTTGCTTGGTAGGCGTCTGAAATTGTTACCTTTAAAAGAGTTCTATTTTCTTTGTTCATGGTGGTTTCCCATAACTGGTCTGCGTTCATTTCTCCAAGACCCTTATATCTTTGTATTTCTATTTTTTGACCTTCTGTTTTTATTTCTTCCAAAAGCCGATCTCTTTGTTCGTCGCTATACACCCAGTGAGATTTTTTTCCTTTACTTATTTTATAAAGAGGTGGGCAAGCAATATATACATATCCCCCTGTTATCAGCTCTGGCATTTTTCTATATAAGAAAGTGAGCAACAGGGTTCTGATGTGGCTTCCATCTATATCT
>PCCQ01000051.1 GCA_002731795.1 Fidelibacterota bacterium | reverse complement strand
TCACCATCACTAAATGGAAGTGTGTCAGATCCATCGTATGGATTTATATCAGGGAATGATTCTTTTGCAGAAGTCATAGTTGGTAGGTTCTCTGGAAATAACCCTGCAGAAATAACTACTCAAGTTCAAAGATCAATTGATTATGAACTATATCCAGAACTAGGAGCATCATGGTATGATAATGTTCTCGGTGTTGCATCTGCAGAAGGTCCCGGTTACGGTGGTATGACTGATGACCAGTTTAGTGATTTTCTTTGGGATACAATTCTGTCTGGTTATACATATGACAGTTTCACAGGAGTTTATGATGGAAGTGGTGGAACAGACGCTGCGGGAATAAATGCTATTAACTCTGGTGTGAGTTTAGTTAATTACACTGGGCATGGATCTATTACCAGCTGGGGGAACGGTGCTTCATTAAGCAATGCTCAGATAAACTCCTTAACAAATAGTAATAAATTACCGTTTGTAATAACAGTTGGTTGCAATGTAGGTGAATTTCAAAGCGTTTCTGCATGCTTTACTGAAACATGGCAAAGAGCAACTAATAATGGACAAGCTACGGGTTCAATAGCTCACTATGGTTCAACTATACCTCAATCCTGGGAGCCTCCTATGCATGGACAATGGGCTATGAATTCCATTATTACTGAATCTTATGATAATAACATTTCTCGTTCTCTTGGGGGTATTGCCATTAATGGTAGCATGCATATGAACGAAGCTCAAGGAGCATCAGGAATTAATGAAACGAATCACTGGACATTCTTTGGTGACCCATCTGTTGTACTTCGTTCTGATCAACCTTCTAATTTAAATGTAAATTTCAATGAGATTATTTTAATTGGGCAAGATGAATTTGTAGTTGATGTAGGTGTTGATGGTGCACTCGCTTCTCTATCTAGAAATGGTGAATTAGTCGGTTCAGCTTATTCTGTTGGTGGTGTATCCATTATACCTCTTGGAAGTACTGCTGATTCTCCAGGGCAGCTTGATCTTACAGTAACAGCATATAATAAATTCCCTTATGAATCTAATGTTACTGTACTGACACCAGAAGGTGCCTTTGTTACAGTTAATAGTGTAGAAATTGATTATGGGTCAGATAATACCATTTCTGCAGGTGAAACTATTGATGTAACTGTAGAACTTGAAAATCTTGGAAATGATTCTTCCTCATTAGTTGAAGTTACTTTATACGAAATGATTGATAATCCTTACATAACTATCATAGAAGGTTCAGAATCAATTAATAATTTATCAGATGGCTCTCTTGCATCTTTTAATTTATCATTTAATGTTTCAAATGACGCTCCATATGGACACGCATTTGCTCTGCAACTTGACCTTGAAAGTGAAGAAAATAGCTCGAGTTCAACTTTAGAGATGACAGTTGAGGCATTAGTAGAATCGTTTGAATCTGCTTTTAATGACTTAGATTGGAGCTTGTCAGGTAATGCCGAATGGAGTATTGACTCTGATCAATTTTATGAAGGTAATAGTAGCGCGCGTTCAGGAACTATTGGCAACAGTACAGTATCAACTCTTGAATTGACAATGGATATTCTTGAGGATGGTAATATCTCATTCTATAAAAGGGTATCTTGCGAGCCTGTTGGTTCTTTTAGTGGTAATTATTACGATTTTCTAGCTTTTTACATTGATGATGTTGAGCAAGATCGATGGGCTGGCGAAGTAGCCTGGTCACAAAATTCTTATGCAGTTTCAGCAGGTGAGCATACATTTAGATGGACTTTCACTAAAGATATTGACTCATCAGATGATGTGTTTTCAGGGGAAGATGCAGTGTGGATTGACTCTATCACTTTTCCACCTGTTTCATCAGATTCTAATAGTATGACAGGTGATATTAATGGAGATATGATAGTCAATGTACTAGATGTTATTCAGGTTGTTAATATGGCCTTAGGCGAGCAAAACACAGATAACTCTGCTGATTTAAATCAAGATGGAGTTATTAACGTATTAGATGTTATTCAAATAGTTAATATTATTTTAGAAGGTAGGGTAGAAGATGCAACTAGAGCTTCGTTAATAGATAACAATGGTGAAGTATCATTAGCTTCTGATGGGTATATTGGTGGTGTTCAAATGACGCTATCTCATGATAGTGATTTTTCAATTGAACTTACAGATGATGCATTAGTATCAAAGTATAATACTAAAAATAATTCAACCACATTAATTATTGCAGCTCCATATACTGATTACCTTTTTACTGCATCTGGTGATTATACTATTGTGGATATGATTGTTGCAAATTCATCTGATCAGATAGCGGTATCCACTCCATCAATGTTTACTTTAGATGCGGCATATCCAAATCCATTTAACCCAAGTACTACGATGAGACTTCATGTGCCGGTAGAATCAAATGTAAATGTTGGAGTATATAATTTAATGGGTCAGCAAGTTGATGTGCTCCATAATGGATTGCTTTCTAGTGGATATACTACATTAACATGGAATGCATCTAACCTACCAAGTGGAATGTATATTGTTAAAGCAACATCAAATTCATATACAAGTACACAGAAGTTAATGCTACTTAAGTAAAAAAAATCTATACCAAAAATCTAAAGTGCTCTTTGAATTAATTGATAAGAGCACTTTTAGTTTACGCAATAAATAGATCTGCTGTTATTTCATCTAATAGCATAAAATCATTATCTTTTAATCTTAAGTATTTATCTTGTATGACTAATTGAGGCCATTTTTGAATTTTTTTATCAATATTTATTGAATTTGTAATTCTATTTAGTTTTTCTATATTAATTCCTTTAGAGGTACGAAGTCCATTCATGATAATTTCATTAAATTTATTTTTAGTTGATAAGATTTCACTATTTTTAATGGGAAGTTTGTTTTCTTTAAGTAATGTTAAATATAAATTAAGAGACTTATGATTCCACCATCGTTTTTTGCCATCATATCCATGAGCAGATGGACCAAATGCTATATATGGATCAAGGTTCCAATAATGTAAATTGTGTAGACACTCTTTATCATTTTTTGCATAATTTGATGCTTCATATTGAGAATATCTATTATCTGACATAATTGATGAGGTCATTTCATACATATTATAATCTAGTTCCTCATCAGGCATTACAACTTTTCCTTTTGAAACATTACTATAAAGCATTGTTCCTTTTTCAACGGTAAGTGAATAAGATGAAATATGCTCAGGTTGTAATTTGATGACAGATTTTAAATTTTCAGATAAGATATCAAGACTTTGGCCTGGAATATTAAATATCATGTCTGTATTTATATTTTCAAATCCAGCTATTCGTGCTTCTTCAAATGCTAGTATGCATTGTTTTGCGGAATGTAGTCTATCTAAAAATTTTAATAACTTGTCATCAAGTGATTGAAAGCCAAAAGATATCCTATTTATCCCAATTTCTTTATAACCATTTAAATATTTTTTAGATGCTTCTCCTGGATTTGCTTCAATTGTAATTTCTTTTATCATTGAGAAATTAATATGATTAGATAATGTTTTAAATATTTTTTCAATGTAATGGGGCTCAATAAGAGAAGGTGTTCCTCCTCCAAGAAATATAGTATCAAATTCAAGTTTATTTAAATCATTAGAGATAAAATATAAATCTATTTCTTTAATTACAGATTCAATGAAATACGGTATAGTTTCTTTTCTGTTCACAATTGAATAGAAATCACAATATCCACATTTAACATTACAAAATGGAAAGTGTATATATATTCCAGATTTTTTATTCATTTACGTTTATTTATAACCTTTGCACAATGGATGAAACCTTCAACGATCATCCAAAGAAATAGAAATATTAATACAGAATTAATAATTAGAATAAAGGTATTAGGTGAAGAATTTAATTTAATAGTAAGAGCGCTAAACGTTATAAGCATTACTATTAACATGGGGATAGCAAATGGAAGAATATTTTTTTTCTTTTTAAATAAATAAATACTTAATACCATAAGTGTTAAAGATGCTAACATTTGATTGCTTGATCCAAATGTTGTCCACAAATCATTTCTAAGATTATCATTTGAAGCTATTAGATATGCAGGAATTATCGATATAAGTGTTGCAATGAATTTGTTTTTAATTAAGTTAAAATTTATAGCTTCTCCAAATTCAGTAATTATATATCGCTGGATTCTAGTTGCGGAATCTAAGGTAGTAGCAGCAAATGAAACTACAAGGACAACTATTAAGGTTTGGGCTATATGAACTGAAAGACCAATTTTTTCAAGAAGAGCAGAACTGCCATTTATGAAAGTTGGTAATGCTCCTTGTTTAGCTGCTGCAAAATTACAAGACCACGGGTAACACTCTGTTGTTACAAAAGAAAGGCCGGCAATTGCAGCAATGGTTGCAGCAATAGCTAGAGTTCCTTCTCCTAATGTAGCTCCATATCCAATCATTCTAGAATCAGTCATATGATTAATTTGCTTTGAAGTGGTTCCTGATGAAACTAATCCATGAAAACCACTGATTGCTCCACATGCAATGGTAACAAATAAAAAGGGGATGATTGGCGGCCCACTATCAATATTTGTTAATGCAGGTGCAATTACCTCAGGTTGTATAATTATGATTGATGAGAAAATTAAAATTAAGCCTACTATAAGCTGATGGCTATTAATATAATCTCTTGGCTGAAGTAGTATCCACACAGGAAGTAAGCTTGCAATAGCAGAATAAAAAAATAATATAATAATCCAGCTATGTTGTACATTTTCACTTACTATTCCAATGGATTCAAGTTTTATTGGATTTGTTGAACCAATCCATACAAATATATACAGAATTATTAATGCAGCTAATGATGGAAAGAATGAGTTAATATTTTTTTTATATATGATATATCCCATAATTATAGCAATGAGGATTTCAATATTAATTGGAAGCACCGCAGTTGGGAATTTTGAAAATAATATAGATATTGCATTTGCAAATACTGCTAAAACAAGCCATGTTAACGACATAACGAAAATCAAAAACATTACTCTAACTCTTTTATTTATAACATTTGATGAAATATCAGCAATAGATCTGCCTTTTTCTTTCAAACTTAGTACCAAAGCTCCAAAATCATGTACTGCTCCCATGAAAACTGTACCGATAACAATCCATAAAATTGCAGGTAGCCATCCCCAGTAAACTGCAATGCAAGGCCCTATGATTGGTGCAGCGCCAGCAATAGAAGTAAAATGATGTCCAAATAATATATGTTTTTTGGATGGAACAAAATCAAGCTCATCTCTTTGTTTGTGTGCTGGAGTAATATTTTTGTCATTTAAATTAAATATTTTAATTAATATATATTTACTATAGAATCTATATCCCAAAGCAAAAAGAAAGAATGAAATAAATACAATAATTAATGAGTTCATATGTGATTTAATTTACTAAAAATTTATTCGAATATAAATTATAACAATTTTTCAAATAGTTTTTATAGTTATATCTTTGTAAGTTTAGTCGCGGATATTTTTAAATTATTTATAACATGGAGTTTTTTTGATTCCTATTTTTCTTGGTTATTAAATGGCTGAAGATTTGATGACTAAACTAGATATAGACCAAAAGTCGATAAATCAGTTAAAAGCACTTATAATGGATACAGTAAGAGGTGCTAATTCTGGTCATACTGGTGGTCCTTTTTCCTCCCTTGATTTTACATATGTATTATATAATGATTTCCTAAAGTATGACCCTGATGATAGTTTATGGTTTGATCGTGATAGGTTTGTATTGTCACCAGGTCATGAATCTGCTCTTCTATATTCAATTTTGTGCCTGGTTGGTTGGCTAGAAATTAATGATCTAAAAAAGTTTAGGCAACTTGGATCAAAGACACCAGGTCACCCTGAAATGGGATTAACACCTGGCGTTGAATGCACAACAGGTCCTCTTGGTCAAGGTGTAGCCAATGCTGTTGGTATGGCAGTTTCTGAATCCATTCTAAGAGAAAGGTTTGGAAAAGATATTATTGATCATTACACTTATTTGCTTCATAGCGATGGAGATATCCAAGAGCCTGTAGCACAAGGTGCAGTAGCAATTGCAGGACATTGGGGTTTAAATAGATTAATTGCTTATTATGATGCAAATAAGGCTCAAATTTCTGGAAAAGTTGATAGGTCTGATTCTACAGATTATAAAATGTTTTATGAATCAAATGGTTGGCATGTTCAAGAAATTGATGGCCAGGATAGAGAGCAAATACGTTCTGCAATTAGGATTGCTCAGATGGAAATTGAAAAACCCTCAATTATAATTGGCCATAATGTAATCGCTCCAGGGTGCGCTACTATGGAAGGTGATCATAATACTCATGGAGCTCCATTGCCTCCAGAAGAAATTTCAGCTACAAAACAAAAAATGAACTTAGATCCAGAAAAGTTCTACAATTTATCGGATGATGTTATTTCTAATTTTAGAGAATCATATGATTATGCAAGGCAAGAAGTTGCCTCATGGCGAAAAAACTTGCAAGATAAATTAAATATAGATGATACTTTCCGAATGGATTGGGAAAAATCTCAAAAAGGTGATTTGTCATCTGTTGAATTTCCAAAATTTAATTCTGGTGAAAATTTAGCAACCCGAAAAGCTTGGGGCCCAATTCTTGATAGTATTTGTGATTCATTTGATTTCCTTGTGGGAGGATCAGCAGATTTGGAACCATCAAATGTAACAGAAGGATTTGCAAAAAGAGTCAAAGATTTTAGTAAAACAAATAAATCAGGAAGAAATTTTGCATATGGAGTAAGAGAGTTTCCAATGGGCGCAATAAATAATGGAATTGCTCAACATGGAGGTTTAAAAGTTTTTGGTGCTACTTTTTTTGCATTTTCCGATTATGAAAGACCTGCATTAAGAATGCGTGCATTGCAAAATCTTCCAGTTGTTTCTGAATATACTCATGACTCTATATATGTTGGGGAAGATGGCCCTACTCATCAACCTATTGAACATCTAATGGCATGTAGAACAATTCCAAATCTAATGGTATTTAGGCCTGCAGATGCGAATGAAGTATCAATTGCAGCAAAATTAGCTTTTAGTTATAGTGATTTAGCTTCAATAATTTTATTGACAAGGCAAAAGCTTCCTGTTTTAGATAGAGAGAAATATGCAAGTTATAATAATTTTGAAAAAGGGGCCTATGTAATTAGCGACTACGAAAACAAAGGCCCAAAGATGAGTTTATTTGCTTCAGGTTCAGAAGTTTCTTTAGCATTAGATGTAAAACAAAAATTAATGGAATATTTTAATGTTAGAGTTGTCAATTTTGGTTGCTGGGAGTTGTTTGAAATGCAGTCAGAATCTTATAAAAATGAGATCATCCATGATTCTAGTATTAAAATTTCAATAGAAGCAGGAATCACATCTGGGTGGGAAAGATATACTGGTAACAGCCAATCTAACGCATTAAATATTGGAATAGATTCTTATGGAGAATCAGCACCGGGAGCTAAAGTAGCTGAGCATTTTGGGCTTACTTTAAATCATATAACTGATAGAATTAAATCAAAGTTTAGTTAAATCTATTTATTTTTATTTTTTTTAATTAATTAATAAATTAAAGTACTTTAAGTAAATCTATTTAAGTTACTTTAATTGGGGGGAGTTATAGATGCCAAAGTGGGATAAAAATACATTTATTGAAAAAGCAAAAGATTCTTGCTATCCTCATATTTCAAATATTCTCATTGATTTAGTTAATTTTGCAGATGATTCAGCTGACACCATTTCTTGGGGAAGAGGTAAGGATTGTGGTACTATGGTGTATAAATGTAAATCAGATGATTTTGGAATGGTTCCTCTTTTCCATATTACCACAAATGGTCAAATTAAATTTCAGTTGAATTACATGAGAACAAATATTGCTAAGAAAGAAATTGTTAGAGATTTTCAGTTGAAGCTTGAATCTAATTTTCTTATGGATTTTGATGAGGATGAATATCCTTCTGATTTATTTCATGAAATTGATGATTTATTTAATATAAAACATGAGGTCGAAAAATTTGAGGATACCATCCAAGGTATTTCAGCTCGCCTCAAGCAATAATTGTCAAAAATATAGTCTTTTTTTACTCCCATTAATGTATAATTTTTAGTATTATTATTCGATGTCATGTTTTTTGTTTTTACATCGTGTTACATCGCGTTATTAATATGATTAACTATATTATAAAAAAAAGATCTTAAATGATAAAAAATATCAAAATATTAATATTTACTATTTATCTTTTTTCATTTATGTATGCAAATACTTGTAATACTGCAGAAGATTATGGTCTAATAAATTCTGGAACTATCCTATCTGGAAATTTTTCATCAGATGGTGACGATTATTGGATTTCTTTTACAACTACATGCGAATTTCAAAATATATTACTATCAACCTGTGGCTCATATGCTGAAAATACAAATGATGGAATTGAGTACCTAGATACTATACTCGAAGTCTATAAAGATTCAGAAACTGGTGAAAATGCATGTGATCTATTTGAACCATGGTCAATTGACACTGGAATTCCTACAGGAGCGACTTGGTGGAATGATGACCCAGATGATAATTCTGATTTAATATGCTCATCCTCTGATGAGGACTTAATAGGCGAAGATAATCATTCTGTACTTTTAATTCCATCGCAAGAGGAGCAAAATATTGGTATCAGCTTAGAGCCAGCAACTTATTATGTGAGGATTTCTGGATATCCTGGACATTCGGTTGGTGAGTGGAATCTTTATCTTTCTGGTAGCGCCACTATTGATTTGCAAATTGATAATCAAGATTTATCACTTCCCCATAATCCTCAAGATGGTGCTCCAGGAGGATTTATGGACGTCATTCTTGACGCATCTGCTTCTACATGTACAGAACAAATTTCAAGTTATTTTTGGGTTGATGATTCTAATAGTTACGGACCCTTTTTAAATCCAACTGAGACAGTATCTATGGAGCATGGTTTACATCAAGTAACATTAATTGCCACTGACCTACAAGGAAATGAGTATCAGGATAATATTTTAATTTCAATAACTGAACCAAACATTGGACCTAATGCAAATGCAGGTGATGATTTTGAAATTAATGTGCCTCATGATGGTGATATAAGTTCATCGGATGTAACTGTTTCCCTTTCAGGTGAGCAATCTAGCGATGATGATAATGATGTTCTTACTTACTCCTGGAATTATATAGATGGTCCAGATAATATTATAGTAAATAACTCAGAAAGCTCAAATCCAGCATTCAATACAAGTAACTCTTTTGGTTCTAGTGACAAAGTGTATCAATTTGAATTAACTACTACAGATCCTTATGGTTTGGTAGATTCAGATAGCGTAACTGTAACAGTGGTATCTGAACAAAATTTAAACCCAGTAGCATCTGCTCCTAATCTAGAAATCACAATACTTCATGATGGTGATCCTGAAACATTTCAGTCTGAGTCCTTTGTATTAAATGCAAGTGATTCTTATGATCAAGATGGAGATGATTTAGTATATTACGAATGGCAAACTATACTTTCTGGAGAGCTTCAATCAATATCTAATTCATTTATCCATACTGTTGAAACAATAAATTATAGTACAATCGATTCAGTGCTTGGTGAGCATCAATATAAATTAATTGTTAAAGATCCTTATGAGGCTATTGATGATACAACATTTATAGTTAATGTTTTACCTGAACCCAATTCTGCTCCTGTTGTTCAGTTTGATCCTTACCAGGTAGTATATTTTTCTTGCGTACCAAATGAAGAGACAGATTGCTCTCAAGTAGTCTCTTTAAATAGTTATAATACTTCTTATGATCCTGATGAAGATCAATTTACATCTACCTGGTATGATGATGAATGGAATCTAACATCTTCTCTTCAAACTTTAAATCTAGGAACATCAACTTTTAACCTTGTTGCCACAGATACCTATAATGATTCTGATACATTAGATTTTAGTATAGTTATTACTGCTCCTAATTCTATTCCTACTGCAATAACGCTAGGAACGCAGGAGGTTTTTGAGTCAACAGCTGAGTTAGACTCAATAGATGGTATAGATTCTCGTTTTTTATTTGGTTCTGCTGTTGATGAGGACCATGTAGATAGTGACCTTGGTATACTTTGGACACTTTTAAATGATAATAATGAAATTTCAATTTTAGATTCAACAAGTTTAACAGGTGAATTTATTAGCGGAGATATATTAAATAATGACTATCCATTAATATTAAATTTTTTATTATCAGTATGGGATCCTTTAAGCTGCCACCCTAGAAACCCATATATGTTTAATGATTTGAATTCTAATGGTTTATGGGATGAATTAGAGCCTTGGGATCCAGCTTGTCCAATCGGTGATGATCCTATGACTTATGGTCTTTCTCCACTTGAATTAAGTATTAAAAATTATAATCAAGCTCCAAACATTAATCCACTTGGCAATAATGAACTGCAGCAATTGTTGGATAACTCTGAATGGGTTATTAGAGAAGATACTGATACATTGATTTCATTTAATTATTCAAATTGGGCAAATCAAGGTTTTTTTAAGGATGAAGATGACTGTTTATTTAATCCAGATACTGGATGTTCAACAACTAATCCATACCCATCTGATAATTTTAATATTATTATAAATAATGGAGAAAACTATCATACAGGATATATTTGTAATACAAATGACCTTTATTATAGTACACTTATTGAATGTGATAGTTTATGTGATGATTGTAATCCTGACCTAGATATGTTAGTACTCCAAGAGAATTATTCAAATGAAACGATTACAGTGGAATTTCAAATTGATGATCTTAATGAAATAAATAATTTAAGTGATACTCTTTATATTGATATGTTCATTGAACCAGTCAATGATCTACCGTTAATTCTTTCATTTGATGATCAAGAACTGATCCAAAGTGGAGTAATTGAAGATACCTCTTTTCCTTTATTTATTGATGATGTCACTTTTTATGATATTGAGGGAGATTTAAACTCAAACGGTGAGTGTGATATAAATGAATGTGAAAATATTTTAATTTCTGCTAAGGAAAGTCCAAATTACACTTTTTCAGATAATACAATTACTCTAACAGAAAATTTCTTTGGGAATTTAGATTTAGGAATACAATTACTGGATTTTGGAGATACATCAAATGTCTTTACAGTTTCAGTTCCAGTTCAGGGAACTAATGATGACCCTCGTTTAATTTTTGGTATGGACACATTAGACTTCCTAGATGAAGACTTTGAATCCACATATATAAATTTATATACAATTTTTGAAGATGTTGATGGTGAAGAGCTCATATTCTCTTTAGATGATAATGTAAATGATTCATTGATATTTGATTATGAAATTATCGGCAATGATTTGTTGCTTACAAGCTTAGATGATATTAATGGTGAGTTTACAATTAATTTTACAGTATTGGATTCTAATATGATTGTGCAAAATTATTCATTAAATGAGCCTATTACATTTATTGTTAATCCGGTTAACGATTTACCAATTGCGGTTCCAGAATATATAGAAACACCTGAGGACTCTTCATTATATATTCCATTACAAGGAATTGATATAGATTCTGATTCTTTAGTATTTGAAATAGTAGAATTTCCCGAACATGGTATTATTGGAGATGTATTTCAGATAGATGCATATAATGCGAATATACTTTATACACCAGAGGCTGGATATAGATGTGGAGATAAATTTAAGTTTATTGTAAAAGATTTAGATGCTAATGGTGATATTTTATCTATTAGTAATATCGCTGAAGTAAATATTAATGTTGGAGACTGCAATTTTCCTCCTCAAGTTTCTATCCAACTCGATATCAATATATTTGAAGATAATACTATATACTTCATCGATAGTGAACTTCCAAATAGTGAATTACCTAATAATTTTTATAGTTTGAATAATCAATCAAATTTTATTATTAATGATGAAGATTCAACCTCATTTCCATTTATTGAATTTTGGGAAGGAGAAAATTATTACATTGAGGATGGTTATTGTGCTTCTCCAACGATGACTAATGATTGGCAAGTAGATACAACTAAAACTTGTGGATTAATTCCTTATTATGCATTATGCGACATTGAATTTTTAGAACAGAATACTAATTATAAAGACGGTAGCAAGTATTGTGCCTGTGCAGCTGGTGAAACATGTACTGCAAGCCAATATTATTTAGATACTTTAGCAATCAGACCAGTACAAGATTATGATTCGTATTTTGATATTACAACGATAGCTAATGATGGAGATATTTCCTATAATTTAAGTGATTCTTCTTTTACCAGAGTTTATCTATCTCCTATTAATGATGCTCCTCAAATAGGACTGATTAGAAATCAAGAAACGAATGAAGGAGAATCTCTACATTTGAATTTTACATATTCTTCAAATTTAGAAGATGAAACTATTGATAATTCTAGTTTCGTCATTTATGATGTAGATAATGATAATACTCAAATCTCTTTTGATCTTCAGTTAAATGAAATATTTTTTCAAACTCTGGAACAAGATAGTTTATTAGTTATTAATCTAATTAACCCAGATTATAACGTTGCTAGTACAGAAGTAATGGTTGTACTTAGAGATCAAGATTTTTTATCAGATACTGCATATTTTGATTTAGCAGTTAATCAAGTGGATGATCCATCAGTTTTTCAATCTATAGGGGTAGGTGATAATCAAGGTGAGCCATTAAAGTTTATTGAAGATACAGGTGCATTAGATTTTGTAAGTGAAATTAAAATTTATTATTATGATGCAGACTGGGACCCACAGATAAATGATAATCCCAATGAATACTTGTATGCAGATTCGGTATTTTGGGATGTTAGTCCTATCAATGCTGAAGAGTCAAATATTCAATTTTATACAAGTGAAGATTATCCAAGTGAAACAGGAATAAGTGAGGATAGTCAACTATACTATTCACAACCTATAATATTAGAGTATGTATCTCCTAACTGGAATGGATATGATGGACTTTATTTTATAAATGATGAAACTAACGACACCTTATTATTAAGTGTACATGTCACAGAACAAAATGATCCTCCAAATCCATTTGATATTGATAGTGAGCCAATCTTTAATACCAATATTAATAGTTACGAATGGTCCTTAAATGAAATTGATTTATGTTTAAATGAAGATCTCGAACAAGGTGAATATGATTATGAATCAAATGAATGCATAATATCAAACTTCTATAAAGAATATTCATATAGCTGCGAGTCAACCTTAGTTTCATATTCAACAATTGAGGAGTGTAATTTAAATTGTATAGAAAATAATTGTATTGAGATTTTTGATGATATGTTTTTTAGATTGCCCTACAGAAGAGTGCCTTCTAACGAAGATGTTCTGCCTGATAGTTTGATGTTTAAATGGGAAATAGCATATGATGTCGATCTAGATCAAGATTTTAGTCAAGATCCAAATAATAATTTGAATTTATACTACCGTTTAGAGTTAGTTGATAATTCTACACAAAAAGCATTTGTTGTTGCTGAGTCAATTGAAGAAAACCAGATTAGTGTTGATTTAAATAAGTCTTTCTTTAACTATAGCACTGAGTTAAACTACTATGATTCGTGTGGAGTTTTTTCTAGAGAATTAACCCTTAGTGATACATCACGACAGTTTTTAGATTTATCAGGAAATACGGAGTATTCGTGGAGAGTCGGTGCTAATAATCTATGGTGCGATGAATTAAATCTTGATCCATCCTATATAACTCTAGGAGAAAATGCAAAATCAGATTTTTATATTGATTTAATTCCTCCCAGAGGTTCAATAAATATTTTGCAAGATCGGATATCTCCTGAGTTCATGAATATTTATATTACATTTGATGAACCAATCGATGAATGGAAAAGTGAGCTTTTTATAACTCATAATTCTGAAACAACATCTCATAATTTTCCAGTTAATAACAATGACAATATTTATGGAATCACTGAGTTGTTCCCGGGTTTAGGTACCATAGAAATAGATGTTGAGTCATGGGATGCAGTTGGAAATGGAACATTAAGTTCTGTTTCTATTGTATATGATGAGATATTAGCAGAAGTAGGTAAAAGTATTTTTTCACCCAGTGAGACATTTATGATGAGGTTTGATAAGCACGATGTAGCAAGTGATGCTTCAATATTAATTAAAGAATCAAATTTCCCTGATTTATCTGCTAATAAAACTAGCCTTCAGCAAGTTTCTCAAATTTATGATGTTAGTTCTATTAACATGGAAATAATCGAGCCTATAGATATAGCAATTGAAATTCCATCGAACTTATTAGATCTGGAATTTTGGAAATTTAAAGTTTTTACTTTAAATGAAAATGGTGAAATAAAAAATGATATAACCACGAGATCAGATAGAGGAGTCGTTTTAGCAAAGACTAATACATTAAGTAAATATGCATTGTTTTATAATCCTGAAGCTGAATTTGAAATCCCACAAGGTGTTGAGCTTGTTGGAAATTATCCAAATCCATTTAATCCAACTACAAATATTTTTTACTATGTTGAAAATGATTTAGAAAATATTTCGATAAAAATTTTAGACCTTCTTGGTAGAGAAGTAAAAGTTTTATATGAAGGTCAAAAAATGTCTGGCTATTATGAGATTAAATGGGATGGAACAAATATTCATGGAGAGCAAATAGGATCAGGTATTTATTTTATCCAAGCAAATATTGGAAAAGCTAATGTATATAAGAAGGTTATGAAATTAAAATAATGAAATTATACATTTATATTATATTCTTATTATTCTATTCATGTAATGATCTTGTAGAAGAATCTGGGCCACTAGATTATAATGGGCTAATTACAGAGGGATGGAATAATTTTATGCAAGGAGAATATGCAAAGTCTCAAGAATTTTTTAATGATGTTTTAACTACGGACGCTTCAATAATTAATTATTATCATTCTGAAGCATATTTGGGTTTAGGATTTTCGACCTTATTTGAAGCAAAGGATATTTTAGGAACTGATTC
>PCCQ01000050.1 GCA_002731795.1 Fidelibacterota bacterium | reverse complement strand
TCATCTGAATATTTGCACGTTGCACATCTTTCAACTGCCAGTGGGCTGAAAAATCTTCCACCTCTATCTTCAACAGAGGTTTGTCCGCATCATTTGTTACTAAATTTAGATAATTGTAGTTCGTTAGATTGCAAGGTAGATCCTCCTCTGCGTAACGTTTCTGACAATACTATCCTTTATGACGCTTACAGGAGTGGCAAAATACCTATCTTAGCAAGTGATCATGCGCCACATACAATTGAAGAAAAGAAATCGGACACTCCACCTTCAGGTATGCCGGGTGTAGAAACAATGGTGCCTTTAATGTTACAAGAAGTTGTTGAAAATAGATTAGACTTGGGCCGGCTGGTAAATAGTATGGCCGAAGCTCCAGCAGACCGTTTAGGCCTAAACAGAGGGCGTATCGAAGTAGGACAACCAGCTGATTTAATGTTTGTTAATCTTGATAATACAGTCAAGGTTGATATTGATAATTTACATTCGCGATCAAATTGGTCTCCTTTCGAGGACTGGAATGCAGTATTTCCCCATAAAGTATTTAGGAGAGGAGAATTAATTTCCGAAAATTCACAAGTAGTTTCTAACGGCGGAGGAATAAATCTTTTTGACTAGTATCTTTCTAACGAAACTTTAATACTGTCAATATTTTAATAGATACGATGAAAAACATAGGTTATTCGTTAATTTTGCTTGGGTTTGCAATATTATTGAGTTCAGTCCCAGCAGACGCAGAGAAATACGGCAATACAGAATTTTTCTTGGCTAAATCAGGAATTGGCGATATCTATGATCTAACAATCGATGAGCCTTCTGAAGCCACACCGAAGTATTGGAAATGTCGCGATGATCCGAATCAAGCTAATACATTCTTTCCACTGGTTTCTTGGGAGACTAATATGGGTGGTCCGTTAGATTTAGGTGACTCGTACAGCTATAGTTTTTGGGTAGAATCAACAAATGTCCAAGAAATTAGTTTCAAGACGACTCTATACATTCGAACCCAAGATGGATTCAACAATTTATCAGTGGATGAGGTAAGTAAGACTTCGGGTTTTGGTTCATTCTTATCTGAGAATTACACACTTGACTTGGAATCATCAGATCTTGATAAAAGTTTTTTTCCAGATGGAGTTCCAGCCTACACAACCTTAGGTATTAAGTTGGAAACAAGCATTACTTGGGCTCCGGATACTGAAAATAGAACTGTATGGGTTAAAGCTGCACAATCAGATTTTCTTTCGTCTTTTACATTAGATTTTAAGCATGTTAACATAGAAAATGATGATTACTACTTTGATAACGACAGAGTTGAAGCCATAGATGAAGATTCATTATTTATCAAAGTTAACGTAACTAATGCATTAGGTGCAGATAATTTTGATATTTCATCAGCAGAGATAATGATTGAGGGAATTAGTGGAGGAGGGAAATTTAAGGATACAATACAATTAAAGGATAAACACACTTATGCTAAATATATCCAGGGAAAATGGTGGTATCAAGAGGACAATGGTGTTACATCTGGTAATTATGTAATCAAGTTTTCGTTGAAGGATAATTTTGGTAATACTTGGACATCATCTATGTCTTATTATTTGGAGGTAGATCAATACGGTCTAGAAATTGCGTTTGACGAGGGCAGTAGTTCAAACGGACAATTACCCAAAGGTGGAAAGACAGATTATTCATTTAAGATATTGAACACAGGTAATACCAGAGATATTTTTATGATAAGTATCGATGACTCAGATTTTCCTTCGGGCTGGGAAGTTAGCCTTCAGTCTGATTCATCTGTAGATCTTCAAATGGATCAATCATCTTATGTTCAAATTAGAGTAGAAGCTCCAGTTTCAGCAAAAGGAGGTTCATCTGAGAGAGTGACAATCACAGTAACTTCTTCGGGTAACGATAATATTTTTGAGGACATTAGTTTAGTTACCACCGTAAGAACATACGGAGTAGTCTTCCTATCAGTTCCCGATAAAATTAATATTGATCCAGAGGAATTAGATATAGATGGATATTACAAATTTAAAATTAATCTAAGGAACACAGGCAGTGATAAGGATACATTCGATTTGGGAGTAACAACTTCAAGGAGTGATTGGACAATACGTGCCGAAGTACAAGGTAACGATATATCTGCAGTCACAATCGATAAGTCTCAATCTGTTGCAGTGGACATAGTTGTCAGACCAGTAAATTATGAAGATAGTTTAGGTGAAGAAGTCACATTTTTAATGACTGCGGATTCAATTTCTCCGGGAGACGGTTCGGCTACAGTTAACTCAAAAATTATAGTGGATGTTCCTGTAGAGAAAATATCTGATTTATCAGTAAGTATAGATGAAGTATTAATTAATAATAAACCTCTTGCAATATTACAGCCTTCAGATCTCCAAGAAGGTATGCCAATAGTTATTCAATTGACAGTTAACAATAATGGAGGAAAAAGTACAGGAATTTTTGGAGTAACACTTTACGAGGGATCTAGAATTGTAGATGAGTTTGTTGTAGAGCAAGGGATAAGTGGCTTTGGTTCTGCACCAGTTATTCTCAACTGGGAGACCCCATCAGAAGGTTTGAAGACTCTCAAAGTATATGTTGATTTTAAACAGCAAACTGATGAATCAAATAGTAAAAGAGCAGATAATACTTTGACTTTGCCACTTACAATAAGTGAGAAGAGCGCTTCGTCATCAAATAGTGAAAACAATGACGACGCTTTACTTTTCAGCCCTAATTTTTCATTTACACTTGGTGTTTTATCATTTATTTCAATTATTTACAGACGTAAAAGATAGCTTTTTTGAATTAACAAGATTTTATATTAAGGCCATTTTAGAGGTTAATCCGGAGTCTGATATATTCTAGCATCACGTAGCGGGGTGGGGTAGCTAGGAAATCCCGTCGGGCTCATAACCCGGAGATCGATGGTTCAAATCCATCCCCCGCTACCATTTTATTAACAAACTCTTTTGGAAGGTGTTGAGGAAAAACTTTGAACACACAGCAGATATCGGAATTGAGATTGAATCTCCGACACTTTCAGAAGCTTTTGAAGAAGTATCACTTAGTTTCTCTGAAATAATTACGGGCGGTAGTCTACCTGAATTCTTAAATTCTAAAGAAGTATATTTGGAATCTGGCAACCTTGATTCTCTTTTAGTCGATTTTTTGTCTTATTTAATCGTATTGTTCGATACCGACGACTTTATAGCAGGTTCAGCAAAATTAGTAATTTCTAAAAAAAATAGTTTCCAATTAGCTGGAAAGTTAGTTGGTGAAACCTACAATCAGGATAAACATGGTTATGGTGTTGAAATTAAGGCTATATCTTATCATCGATTATTAGTACAAGAGGGCCCTCCTGCACAAATAAGAGTAATATTGGACCTTTAGTAAAGTCTAAATCTATAGGTTTATTAATTATACATGGTTAAACTGGCTGAGGCTTACTTTAATGGCAAAAAAGTAAAGCCAATTTGGAGTGAAGGAAAGTTTAGTTTTGAAGATAAAAATACTAAATTTGCCTTTTCCGAGTCGGCCAAAAAACAGCTATTTTGGGATATGGGCGGAATAATCAAGAATAGACCATCAATTTACACACTCCCCTCAAATCCAGAGAATGAGACTTTTGTAGACTCGGGCCTTATTTGGGGAGAAGATATTATAGATCTGATTCTAGCAGATAGAGGTAAAGTGGTTTTACCTTTAAGAAATTTACAGGGTTTTAATGAGTTAGATGATGCCTTAAACTTTGCTGATGATATAGCTATTGGAATTGATTGGTCGGATAAAATTGAAGCATCACATAGTGATTTTAAAATAGATGTTGTCGATTTGTTGCATCAGCTAATTAAAAGAAATCAGTTTACAATTATGCTTTACAGTTTATCGGGAGATTATCCTTACATTCCAGCAGGCACTTCTTCCAACTTGGAGATAAATTTAGCCTATTTATCTAATAATAGCACACAGCCTTCTTGGGCGAGTGAGGTTTTCATCTTTGAATAGGTAGTTATGTTGCACATAGGAATTGACGATACAGACTCATTAGATGGAGGTTGTACTACTTGGTTGATTACGGAGATTATATCTGAACTTTCAGATTTAGACTTAATAGCGCCGCCCAGACTTGTGAGATTGAATCCAAATGTACCTTGGAAAACGAGAGGTAATGGGGCTCTTGCCCTTGTATTTGGTAAAGGCATCGGATCCAAAAAAAAGATAGGTAGTTTAGAAGATTCAGAAATTAGTATATATCCTAATTATAAAGATAGGAGATTTGATAAAAAAGATATTCTTGAAAGAGTAGTTAAGATTGTTAAAGCCAACTCTAAGCAGGATTCACAACCTGGTATTGTAATTTCAGATACTTATTTGCCAGAAGGTCTCTATTGGCAAGGCGTACGTAGTTTAGTTATGCAGGAAGACTTGGAACCTATTCTTTCCAATTGTTTAACTTTTGGCATGAGAGGTTCCAGAGGATTAATCGGTGCTGCATGTGCTTTGGCTTGGTCCGGATACTATAGTAAAGTAGGAGAATTAAATTTTACTTGGGAATTAATAGGGTACAGGGAAAAGTCAATGTGGGGGACTTTACGAGATATTTCTTCTGAGTCCGTTTCTAAAGTTTCTGAACTTAAGGAGGTGTTTTCGTGTAATGATCAGGACGGTAAAGTAGCGATGGTTCCAAATTCACCTTGCCCTGTTTTATGGGGTTTTAGAGGGACAAATGATAAGATACTTATCGATAATTTCCACAAACTAGGGCCTGAAAAACCTTCAAGATGGTTATTGTATCAGACAAACCAAGCTACAGACGATCATTTTTGTATTTCAGATATATTAGACATTACGGATTTTACTTCCGTGTGGGTTGATGTTAGTGTTTCTTCCAAAGCTGAAATCATAAAAGGCGGCCATCGTTTTTTCAGAGTAAAAGATTCAGAGGGAAATGAAGTAAAATGTGCAGTTTTTGAACCTTCCAAAAACCTCAGAGCTGTTGTAGACAAATTAGAAGTTGGTGATGAAATAACAGTATGTGGAAGTATTAGCGAAAGTACTGTTAATATTGAAAAATTAAAAATTATAAATTTAGTTCCTCGTTACTCCAAGCCTCCAAATCCAGTATGTGTTTGTGGTAAGCGTACACATTCTTCTGGTAAAAACTCCAAATACAGATGTAAAAGTTGCGGAAAAAAATACGATCGTCCTGTTTTGATTCCGAAACCACCTAACTTAGATTTAAACTGGTTTGAGCCCCCGGCATCTTCCCGCCGTCATCTTACAAAACCAATTGATTTAATGCGATAGAATGATTAAGACCTTGATTCATAGTCTCACGTGTCAGTATTCAGTGTAGAGATTAAAAAGAGTCTTCAGCTACCTTATTTGGCACTTTTAATTGGAATGTTTGCCATATCTACTTCAGCAATATTAATTAGATATAGCGATAGTGAACCGCTTGTAATAGGAGCTTATCGGCAAGGTTTTGCAACATTGATTTTTTTGCCTTTAATTTTGAAAGATAAGGCTGCTGAAATTCGTTCACAATCATACTCAACTATTTTTGAGATGATATTTACAGGAATATTGTTAGGGGCTCATTTCAGTTTTTTTATTACTTCAGTCAAAGAAACGTCAGTGGCAGCTTCAGTTCTTCTGGCAACTTGTCATGTCGTTTACGTAGCTGTACTAGGTTGGATTTTTTTTGGAGAGAATTTAACCAGAAAAGCGATTTTAGGGACCTCAGTTTCGCTCTGCGGCATCTTAATTTTATTTGGCGGAGACTTACTTGACAATCCGGGTAATTTTATGGGTAATATTTTTGCTTTTATCTCGGGAATTCTTGCAGGCTTATATTATCTAAGTGGTAGGAAATTACGAAAAATTATTAGTTTACCAACTTATGCCTTCGTTGTCTATTTATTTAGTTTTATTTCAATGTTTATCATTGTCTTAGTCCAAGACTTAAATTATGAAAATTTACCCGTTTATGAATTACAATTATTTTTGCTAATGGCCTTGATTCCAACATTATTAGGACATACCATGCAGAATTGGGCAATTGGTTACTTGCCGGCATATATAGTTTCAATATCGCTTTTGGCTGAGCCCGTAGGTTCAGGTTTACTAGCTTGGTTATTTTTCCATGAGGTACCAAGTTATGGTGTAATTACTGGCGGTTTGATTGTAATGTCAGGACTTTACCTAGTAATACTTGCTGAAGAATCAAATTAACTTCTATCTTCTATAATTTTTTTTCTTTTATTTCTTTTTCTTAGTTCGCCTAGTATTTTCGCGGCAATCTCTAATTCCTCTCCACCGCTTGCTTTTTCTAAAGCTTCTTTGGCCTCATTTTTCTTTTTTTTCTTAATTATTTTTCTTATCTTTGGCATTTTATATCTACTCAATGAAAGTGCGGATAAATATGAATCGTATAATATTAAAATATTTTAACTACCCTTGAGTTGTGTTAGTTATGTCAGGCATTACTTTACTCAGAGGGGAAGAATTAAAAATGCAGCTTAAGCCTCATATGTTCTCTTTTTTTCACTTGTATTTGACATTTTTTCTTTTATTGATTTGGTCGTACGTTATTTATGATTTCTTTAATTCCGATAAGTTTTCAGATTTTCCATTTTACGACAATATAGAGACCTTAGTTCAAGATAGTGAAGTTTTGGCAGGCGCGATTATTTGGTCTTTTGGTCTTTTTTTAGTCGGATTTATAGCACGGTATTTTTTCCTTGATTCTGGAGGTCAAGGTATTTTTCGTTTATATTCAGGAGTGGCACTTTTTGGTATAATTGTGATGTCTTATCACGGATATAGTGATATGAAAGATACAATGGGATTTGGAAGGTGGTTTATTCCTGGATTAACTACTGTTGTTGGGCTTGTTGGTCTATTCTCAGTAGATTTTTACAGGAGATCATTTACTTACTACTTAACAGACAATCGAATTGTTCTCCAAAGTAGTTTTCTAATGAATAGAAGCGAACGACAAGTTCGTTATAATCACATAGAAGATATTAAAATGGAACAAGGTATTTTTGGAACTATATTTGGTTATGGAACTGTTTTACCTCTAACTGGTTCGGGATTAGGTACAGGTACTGATGAATCAATGGTAGTAGGAGGGACAGGAACAGAAGTCAAAGGTATGAGTTTGGGAATTGGAGGTGCAGCACGTAACTCATCCAGAAGCGTTCGACATAATCCACACGATTGTTTATTTGGGGTAGCTTCTCCCTCAAAGGTCAGAGATATGATTACCGAGCATATTCAATCAGACACTGGTGTAGAACATCTCAAACAAATAAAAGAATTATTAGGTAAAGAGAATTCTGAAGAATAGATTATTCTTTACGCACAATTGTTTTTGATTCTTTAAACATATTTAATGACATATCAAAATCAGCTTCCCACCTATCAGGAATTTCTACTTCTTTAGGATACACTATTTCAGAAACACCGGCCTGAATAAGCGATCTAGCACATCTAGTACAAGGCGGCCAAGTAACGTATGCAATACAGTTTTTCAGAGAAATCCCCGTTCTTGCGGCATGCATTATCGCATTTTCTTCAGCGTGACATATCATTGGATATTTTATTTCACGATTGTTCAATCTTTCATCAGTATCATCAATACCTCGAGGAAGTCCATTAAATCCGGTACTTCGAATCTCTCTGTCAGGACCAACAACCACACATCCGACTTGAGTTGATGGATCCTTACTCCAAGTAGAGATTTGTTTTGCAAGTTCCAAAAATCTACGATCCCATTTACTCATACTATGCATTCTGCAAAGCTCGCAATATAGCTATCTACTATGATACAGTTTCACATATTTCACAATTGCATTTCTTTTTTCTAGCCTGACAAAATTCTCTTCCGTAGAATATCATTTGCAAATGAAGTTTATTCCACAGTCTCTTGTCAAATTTTCTTTTGAGATCTTTTTCCGTAGTTTGTACATTTTTTCCGTTCGATAGTTTCCATCTAAATGCTAGTCTATGAATATGAGTATCAACAGGAAAAGCAGGTTGCCCAAAAGCTTGCGACATTATTACCGACGCAGTTTTATGTCCTACTCCAGGTAATTCTTCCAATTCTTCGAATGTTCTGGGTATTTTACCATGGTGTTTTTCAATCAATAGTCGAGAAGTTTTTTTAATATTTTTTGCTTTTGTGGGAGCTAAGCCAATTTCTCTAATGTAATCCCTTATTTCATTAATTTCTAGTCTATCCATTTTTTCAGGGGTATTCGCCTTAGAAAATAGCTTGGGGGTAACTTCGTTTACTTTTTTATCAGTACTCTGAGCGCTAAGCATTACTGCGATTAAAAATGTAAAATTATTCTCGTGATCAAGCGGAATTTCAGGATTAGGATAAAGCTCTTCCAACTTGGAAGCAATGTATTCAACCTTCTGTTTTAATCTCAATTTCCCTTAAACTCAGGTTTTCTCTTATCGATGAATGCTTTAATTCCTTCTTTACCGTCATTTGATTTAAAGCATTCGACAAATAACTCTTGTTCTTCTTTTAAACCTTTTTCGAGTGATGTATTTGCAGTCAATTTTATACTTTTCTTCGCTCTCTTAATTGCAAAAGTTGATTTTTCTGCAATTTGATTAGCAATTTCTATAGTAACTTCCTCTAACTTTTCTTCATCAGCCACCATATTTACTAGTCCCCAATCCTCAGCTTTTTTAGCAGAAATCATATTTCCTGTTAATATAAGCTCCATAGATCTTCCCTCTCCAACAAGTCTTGTTAGCCTTTGAGTTCCTCCAGCTCCAGGAATAATTCCAATATTTATTTCGGGTTGTCCCAATTTAGAATTACTACTTGCAGTTCTAAGGTCACATGCCATTGCAATTTCAAGCCCACCTCCAAGACAAAATCCATTAATCATAGCAATTACAGGTTTACATGAATTAGCAATAACGTCGGTAACTCTCCAATCTTCTTTCATAGCTTTTTGATCTTTAATATCCTTTTTTGAAAATTCTTTAATGTCAGCAC
>PCCQ01000049.1 GCA_002731795.1 Fidelibacterota bacterium | reverse complement strand
GGTATTAATGAAGTAAGTTATACTTTAATTACTAATAAAATAAATAAAAGCGGGGTTTATATAAACCCCGCTTTTTGTTTACATCTAAATCTAAATTGATTATTTTTATTAAATTAAAATAATTAAATTTAGACTTCTTCAATCTAGATGAAAATTGTCGCTAAAAAACTATAAAATTACAATATCTTATGATGGAACTAGCCTTCATGGTTGGCAAATCCAGAAAAATAGTCGTACTGTCCAAGGCGATATTGAAAATGCATTAGAAAAAATATTCAATCAAAAAATTAATTTAATTGGTTCAGGTAGAACGGATTCAGGAGTTCATGCATTAGGTCAAGTTGCAAACTTTAAAGTATCAACATCTATGAGACCTGATGAGTTAAAAAACGCTCTTAATGGTAACCTTGGAAGAGATATTTTTATAATTAATTGTAATGAAGTAAGTATTGATTTTCATTCTCGTTTCTCAGCTGTAAAGCGTGAATATATATATAAAATTCAAACAAATTTTACTCCGATTTCTAGAAATTTTTCTTGGAGCTTAGATTCTAGTTTTATTGATATTAATATTTTAAATGAATGTTCAAAATTAGTAATGGGAGAGCATGATTTTTCTCAATTATCCAAAAAGAATGTTGAGATTGAAAATAAAAATTGTCATATATATAGTTCAAAATGGATAGTAGATGATTCATCGTTGAATTATATAATTTCTGCAAATCGGTTTTTGCATCATATGGTTAGATACCTTGTTGGAGTAATGATTGAAGTATCAAAAAAAAATCTATTATCTATTGATGATTTTGAATCAATGTTAAATGCGAATAAAAGAAAGTTTATTTTTAAAGCCCCATCGAAAGGTTTGTATTTAAATAGGGTTTTATATGATTAAAATTTTAAGATTCATTTTTATTTTTTTTATTATTTCATGCGCTGAAATTAAAATTTCTTTAGAAGATCAATTTATTAATTCAATAGAAAAAGTTTCTCCTACTGTTGTTAGTGTTAGTACAGAATCTATATCAAAAGATAACGAATTTCGTTTTGGTTCAGGATTGATTATAAGTAATGATGGTTATATCATAACAAACTCTCATGTAATTGAATCTGGAGAAGTAGCAAATATTTATGTCACATTGTATGGTGGGAAAAAATACTTATGTCAAATTATAGGTATTGATAAACTGACCGATATTGCGCTTTTAAAAATAAATGAAATTAATCTAAACTTCACAAAACTAAATCCTTCAATTGAGGTTAATAGAGGGCAATTTGTAGCTGCATTGGGTAATCCTCATAATTTATTTTCAATTTCTAAAGAACCTACAGCAACTATTGGGATTATTAGTGGAAAAAATGTTAATTTTGGACTAAGAAAATCAGGCCATGTTTATCAAAATATGATTCAAACTGACGCAACGATAAATCGAGGAAATAGCGGGGGTCCTCTTATTAATTCTTCTGGAGAAGTTGTTGGAATTAATACGTTTATTGTATCTGAAAAAAATAGTTCTTTGGGATTTGGATTTTCTATTCCTATTTCTAGAGTAGTTGATGTTGTTGATGATTTAAAAGAAAAAGGAGTTGTTGACAGGGATTGGTTTACAGGTATTTCAGTAAGAGAAATTAATAAAAAATATAAAGATTTTTTAAAAATTAAGGTAGATGATGGTGTTATTGTTACTGACGTTGAGAAAAAATCACCAGGATCGGATGCTGGCATACTATTAAAAGATATTATATTTAAAGTAAACAATAAAATTGTTAATTCAGCATTGGATATTCAACATGCATTAGATGAAGGTTACTTTAAAACAAATGATGAAGTTGATTTAGTTATAGTCAGAGGTCAAAATTTTATTGACACTAAATTAAAACTAATAGATCCATATAATAAAAAGGGTTATAAGAAATGATAGAAAGATATCAAACTCCTGATATGAAAAGAATTTGGTCTGATCAAAATAAATATGAAACATGGTTAAAAGTTGAACTCGCTGTTACAGAGGTGTTGGTTGAAGATGGAATTGTACCTCGAGATTCTTTTGAAGTAATAAAATCTAAAGCAGATTTTTCTGTTGAAAGAACATTAGAGATTGAAGAAACAACAAATCATGATGTAATAGCTTTCTTGACAAATCTAGCAGAAAATATAGGGCCAGATTCCAGGTATATTCATATGGGTATGACCTCTTCTGATTTATTGGATACATCGATGGCATTGCAATGTAAAGAAGCTGGCGAGATAATACTTAAAAAATTAAAAGTGTTTAAGTCTTGTTTAAGAGATAAGGCAAAAGAGCACAAGAGCACTTTTCAAATAGGCAGATCTCATGGAGTTCATGCTGAGCCAATAACATTTGGGCTGAAATTAGCAATGTGGAGTGAAGAAGTTCAAAGAAATATTGAAAGATGGGAATTAGCATTAGATACTATTTCAACAGGGATGATTTCTGGTGCAGTTGGGACATACCAACATCTTGATCCAGAAGTTGAAACTAGGGTTTGTCAAAGATTAGGACTAAAAGTTGCGCCTGTATCTAATCAGGTAATTCAAAGAGATAGGCATGCATTTTATCTAAATATGCTTTCTATGATTGGAGCAACTATTGAAAAAATTGCAGTAGAAATAAGACATATGCAAAGAACAGAGGTGTTGGAGGCTGAAGAATTCTTCTCAAAAGGACAAAAAGGATCCTCAGCAATGCCACACAAACGAAATCCTATTCTCACAGAAAGATTGACCGGGTTCGCAAGGCTATTAAGAGGAAATGCTCATACAGCAATGGAAAATGTAGCTCTTTGGCATGAGAGAGATATATCTCATTCTTCAATAGAGCGTGTAATATTCCCTGACTCTACTACTATAGTTGATTATATGTTAAATAAAACAACAAATTTAATGAATAATCTTCTCGTCTATCCTAAAAACATGCAAAATAATATAGATTTAACCAATGGGCTTATATTTAGTCAAGAGGTTTTACTATTATTAATAAAAAAAGGTTTGACAAGAGAAAAAGCATATGAAATTGTACAGAGGAATGCAATGAGAGTTTGGAGAGAAAAAATAGATTTTAATAATCTTTTAAAAAGTGATAAAGAAATAATGGAACATATTAGTGAAGATGAACTTGACAAATTGTTTGATATATCTAAAATTCTAATAAACATCAATAAAGTATATGAAAGGTTGGGCATATAATGAGTTATATAAATGATCAGTTAATACACACACTTAAATCATTCAATGTTAATTTGGGCGATGAAAATTATTCCGGTAAAGTAAGGGAGAATTTTTATTTAGATGACAAAATTATTATGGTTACAACAGATAGAGTATCTGCATTTGATCATATTTTAGGTACAATACCTTTTAAAGGAGAAATACTTACACAAATTGCAAAGTTCTGGTTTGAAAAAACTAAACATATTGCTCCTAATCATTATATTGATGACCCTGATCCTCAAGTGCTTCTAACTAAAAGAGCAAAAACATTGCCTATTGAAATAATAGTTAGAGGTTACATCACAGGAAGTTTATGGAGAGATTATGAAAAAGGAATTGATGATCAATATGGTTTTAAAATACCAGCAGGTATGACAAAAAATCAAAAATTTGATTCCCCTATTCTAACTCCAACAACAAAAGCAGATTATGGCGAGCATGATGAACCAATTAGTAAAGAAGAAATAGTTGCAGGATTGGTCGATAAAGATATTTATGAAAAAGCAGAAAAATATGCAATTGAGTTATTTTCAGAAGGTCAAAAATGGGCTCAAGAGCGCGGACTTATTCTAGTTGATACTAAATATGAGTTTGGAATGATTGATGGTGAATTAAATGTCATTGATGAAATTCATACCCCAGACTCTAGTAGATATTGGATGGCTGAAGAATATCAAGAGAGATATGAAAACGGTGAAAATCAACTAATGCTTGATAAGGAGAATATTAGGCAGTGGTTGATAGAAAAAGGGTTTTCTGGTGAAGGAACTCCTCCAGAATTATCTGAAGATATAAGAGTACTTCTTTCAGAAAAATATATGGAATTATATAAAGTTCTTATTGGAGATGACTATAATCCAAGCCTAGGTGATGTGAATACTAGAATTATAAATAATTTAACTGATGAAGGTTTACTTAAGGAGAATGTTAATGAAGGCTAAAGTTTATATTAGTTATAAAGAAGGTATTTTAGATCCTCAGGGAAAAACTGTTGGAGGAGCTTTAGATTCAATGGGTATTCAAGGTATTGAAGATTTAAGGATTGGAAAGTATGTTGAGATTGATTTCGGTAATATTTCTAAACAGAAAGCAGAAGAAATTACAGATGAATCATGTAGGAAGTTATTAGCCAATCCGAATACTGAAACATATCATTTTGAATTGGAGGATTGATTAAAATGAAATTTGCTATCATAGTTTTTCCTGGATCTAATTGCGATCATGATGCCTATAAAGTTATTGAAAATATTGATGGAGCAACTCCAGAATTTGTTTGGCATAAAGAAAATAATCTTTCTGGATACGACTCTATTATCGTTCCAGGTGGTTTTTCATATGGTGATTACCTTAGAGCTGGAGCTATTGCAAAATTTTCTCCGATCATGAATGCTATTATTTCTGCTTCTAAATCAGGCAAAAGTATAATAGGTATATGTAATGGTTTTCAAATTTTAATCGAGGCTGGTTTACTACCTGGTGCATTAATTAATAATAATGGTGTTAAATTTAAAAGTAAGCAAGTATCATTGCGCGCAGAAAACTTTGATACTATTTTTACAAATAAAATACCAAAAGATAAAAAAATGTTTATGCCAATAGCACATAGACAGGGGAATTATATAGCAGATAAAGAAACATTAGAACGAGTTTCTGATAATGGTCAAATAGCATTTACATATACATCTGATGCCGGAGGAAATCCTAATGGTTCTTGTTTAGATATTGCTGGAATATTTAATAAAAATAAAAATATTTTAGGAATGATGCCTCATCCAGAACGAGCATCAGATATATTGCTTGGGTCAAATGATGGGGAATTAATATTTCAATCAATGATGGGAAATACTAATTAAATGGCAGTTAATAATAACAGGCCAGTATTAGTTATTTTTTTAATTTTATTTTTTGGATGCATCGTAGGCACAGCCTTAAGTCAATTATTAGGTGCGATTTTACCAGAAGGAGTTGTAAAAGATTTTTTTCTTAATTCAACTGAGTTGGGATGGGGGAATTCAAATGAATGGATTGATTTAAATATTATAAAATTTAAAACTGGCTTTTATATTAATGTGAGCGTTATTAGTTTGATGGGAATGATGATTTCCTGGTATTTTCTTAGATATTTCAGATAACTATTTAATAAAGGAGAATTCTAATGGGACCAATTGGACTACCAGAAATAATAATAATATTGGTAATTGTATTATTGTTATTTGGAGGAAAAAAATTACCTGAATTAGCTAAAGGGCTAGGCAAGGGATTAAGAGAATTTAAAAATGCATCAAGAGATATAAAAAAAGAAGTTGATGATGCAGTAAAAGATGTTGATGATACAATAAAGTAGAAATTACTATTATGATATCAATTGATATTCTCAATAAAAAGATTGATGATTTTCTATTAAGAAAAGAGAAAACTAATAATTTAAATTGTATTACGCAAGAGCTCTCTCAAAGAGCTAAGCAAAAAATAAGTTCATTATCTCTAGCTAAAAACTCATCTCCATTATTAGGGAAATTATTTTCTATAAAAGATAATATAAACATCAAAGATTACCCCACTACATGTGCTTCAGAGATTTTAAGAAATCATAAATCATTGTATGATGCAACAGCAGTATCTCGAATAGATAATAGTGGTGGTTTAATTATTGCAAAAACTAATTTAGATGAATTCGGAATGGGATCATCAAATGAATTCTCAATTTATGGACCATGTAAAAATCCTATTAATACTGATTATGTTCCAGGAGGTTCAAGCGGTGGATCTGCAGCGTCTGTAGCTTCTGGATTAGTTGATGTTTCTCTTGGCAGTGATACTGGGGGTTCGGTAAGACAGCCTGCTTCATTTTGTGGTATTTATGGACTAAAACCAACCTACGGTAGAGTTTCTAGGTATGGGTTAACTGCTTTTGCTTCTTCATTTGACCAGATTGGCATACTATCAAAGACATTAGATGATTTAGTAAATACCTTTGAATGTATTTCAGGTTATGATAAATATGATAACACTTCATCCACCAATAAGATAAATAAATTTGATTACAGTGAGAAATCAACTAGAGACTATACAATTGGGATCCCAAAAGAATTCATGTTAGATTCTATTGATGCGACTGTAAAGAATAAAATAGATGAAATGATAAAATATTTAAAAAAAAATAATATTAAAATCAAAGAAATTAGTATTCCATTAGCCAATGAAAGCATAGGTGCATATTATGTGCTTACTACTGCTGAGGCTTCATCCAATTTATCTAGGTATGATGGAGTAATTTATGGTGATAGAGTTGATGCTTCAGATATTAATAATATGTATAAAAATACTCGAACTAGGAATTTTGGAGAAGAAGTAAAAAGAAGGATTATATTAGGAACATTTATTCTTTCTTCTGGTTATTATGATTCATATTATAATCAAGCATTGAAAGTTAGAAGGTTAATTAAAAATCAGTTTATTGATGCATTTGAAGATGTTGATTTAATTTTAACTCCCACATCACCATCTCCAGCATTTAAAATTGGAGAAAAGATAAAAGATCCGGTTACTATGTATTTATCTGATATTTTTACAGTTCCAATGAGTTTAGCGGGAGTCCCAGCTATGAATGTTCCTTTTGGGGAAAATAAAGAAGGCTTACCTATAGGTTTACAGTTCGTTTCAAATTATTTTGATGAAAATAAAATTTTTAGCATAGCAAAGTTTATTAATAACAATATATAAAGAGTTAAATGAGGAATTTTTATGTCTGGACATAGTAAATGGTCAACAATAAAAAGGAAAAAAGGTGCTGCCGATGCGAAAAGAGGTGCAGTATTTACTAGGCTGTCTAAAGATATTTCTCTTGCGGCTAAGGATGGTGGTGGAGATGTCGATATGAACCCAGCATTAAGATTAGCTGTAAAAAAAGCAAAAGCATCAAATATGCCTTCAGCTAATATAGAAAAAGCTATTAAAAAAGGGACAGGTGATTTGCCAGGAGTGAAATATGAAAATTATATTTATGAAGGGTATGGACCATCTGGAGTTGCTATAATGATGGAAGTTATGACAGATAATAAAAATAGGACTGTACCTGAAATTCGACATATTATGTCAAAAAATGGTGGCAATCTAGGTGAGTCTGGCTGCGTTAATTGGATGTTTGAGAAAAAAGGTACAATAACAATTAATAAAAGTAATTCAATATCTGAAGAAGAATTAATGGAGGTTTCTATTGAAATAGAGGCAGAGGATTTTATAGTTGAGGAAGACTATTATGAAATTACAACTCAACCTGAAAATTTTAATAAAGCAGTAGAATTTTTAGATAAAAAAGAATATGAATATGAAGGTGAGTTAGGACTTATTCCAACTAATATGGTTAAAGTTTCAGAGAATGATGCAAATTCAATAGTTAAGTTGCTAGAATTACTTGAAGATAGTGATGATGTACAAAAGATTTATTCAAACTTTGAGGTTGAATAATTAATTGAAAATACTAGGAATAGACCCCGGACTAGTCAATACTGGATTTGGGATTGTATCCTATAAAAAAACTATGGAAGCTATAGATTATGGAACTATTAGTCCTGATAAACATTTATCATTGAGCGCTCGTTTGCATACGATTTATTCAGATACAAAAGTACTTATTGAAAAATATTCACCAGACTGTTTATCTATTGAGGAAGTTTTTTATAGTAATAATGTGAAGACAACAATGAAATTAGGTCAAGCTCGAGGAGCAGTTCTGATTGCAGCAGCAGATTTTAATTTAGCAGTTTATGAATATTCAGCTAGAAAAATAAAGTTATCTTTAACTGGGAATGGAAGATCAACAAAACAACAGGTTCAGTTTATGGTTGAGAATAGATTGAAAATTAAGCTTGGAGATATAAAAAATGATGCTTCAGATGCTTTAGCTGCTGCCCTTTGTCATGAACAGCAATTTAGGTATAATGATTTATGATTACTTTTTTAAGAGGTAAAATAACTTTTTTAAATGAAAATTCTATAGAGTTAGATGTTTCTGGAGTTGGTTATAAATGTATAGTTTCTTTGAATACAAGTAAATTCTATTCAAACAAAGTTAATAATGAAATTATGATTTTAACCTATCACCATATAAATGATACAACTCAGGCGTTATTCGGTTTTTTTGAAAAAGATGAAAAAGATATGTTTGAACTGCTAATCAGTGTATCTGGAGTTGGACCAAAAACTGCTATTCAGTTTTTTTCTTCAGCATCGGCAGATGATATAAAAAGTTATATTAAGTCCGGTGAAGTTAAAGCGTTAACTTCAATTCCAGGCATAGGCCCAAAAACTGCAAAGCGTATTATAGTAGATATTAAAGAAAAAATAACATCTATTTCAGATAATGATATCCCAAATGAAGATGTTCTATCTGAAAATTCAAACTATAAGGATGCTATTGATGCTTTACTTGTACTTGGTTATTCAAAAAAAGATATAATTAACTGTATTAATCAACTTACTTCTGAAAATAAATCGATAGAAACGCCAGAATTAATAAAAAAGGTACTAAATCAAATTGGAAAATAAAGATAATATTATACTTAAGACCTCTCTTTACGATCAACATGTAAATCTAAACGCAAAAATGGTAGACTTTGCAAATTATTTAATGCCAATTAATTATGATAAAGGAATTAAATATGAGTATGAGAGTGTAAGGAGTGATGTTGGAGTTTTTGATGTTTCGCATATGGGCATCTTTAAAATTACTGGAGTTGGTGCTGACTTATATTTAGATAGAGTATTATCTAATGATATTAGTACTCTTAATCATGGCGAAGCAATATATACATTACTTTGCAATGATGAGGGAGGAGTTATTGATGATTTAATAGCGTATAGAATTAAAGATGAATATATTTTAATAGTTAATGCTTCAAATAAAACAAAAGATTTTCATTGGCTTTGTAATCATAAAGATGATAATGTTGAAATTAATGATATATCTGATAGTACATCATTATTAGCAGTCCAAGGTCCCAACAGTAGAGATAAACTTGAAGAAATGTTTAACTTACAATTAAGTGATTTAAATTTTTATCAATGTAAAGAAATTCAAATCAACAATGAGTCTTTTTTTATTGCAAGAACAGGATATACAGGTGAATTAGGATTTGAAATACTTGGAAAAAGTGAGGCTATAAATAGTATTTGGGATGTAATGATTAATTCTAATATAAGTCCTGCTGGTCTTGCAGTTAGAGATGTGCTTAGAATAGAAATGGGATACTGTCTATATGGACATGAAATTAGTGAGAATGTCAATCCTCTTGATGCAAGTTTAAATTGGATTATAAAGAAAGATAGAGATTTTATTGGTTCCAATTTTATCTTCAATGAGCTTTCACAAAATTATAAACTTATTTTTATAAAAATGATAGATAGGGGTATCCCAAGAGAAGGATTTGAATTATTCCAAAAAAATCAAAAAATTGGTGAAATAACAAGTGGCACATTTTCTTATAATTTGGGCATAGGCGTTGGAATTGCTTCTATAAAAAAAAATATAGATAATTATAGCGATATAACTATAGACATTAGAGGTAAGAAGTACAAAGTTTTAGGTTCAAATTCTTCATTTTTAAATAATACTTCTCTGAGAAAGTAAATGAAAAAATATCAAAAAGAAATCATAGGTATATACTTAATTTTTATTGCAGTATTTATACTTTTAAGTCTTTTTGATTATAGTATTATAGATAATGATAATAATTTTATGGGGCCCGCAGGTTCCTATATATCTAATTTACTAATTTCATTTATTGGGATAGGTGCATTTGTAATACCAATAATTTTTTCCATTCTAGGTTATTTTTATTTTACTAATAAATCAAGTTTATCAAAAAATATATTAGATTATTTATATTATTTTTTATCTATTTCAATTTGGGCCCCCATGTTGTTGTCATACTATTCAAACTTAGGTTCAAATATTATTTTATCTCACTATTCAGGTTTCATTGGTAATCTTGTAGTTGCTTTATTTATAAGTAAGATAGGAGTTGTACCTTCAGGGCTTATTCTCCTTTTATCATTTTTAATTATACATATGATATTTTTTGATTTTTCAATATATGATTTAATGTTAAAGATCAACGAACGATTAAAATCATTTTATTCTCTAATGACGAATAGAATAAAAAATTTTTATTATGAAAAAATAAAAAAAGAAGAGAATTCCTTAGAAGAAAATACTGAAATTTCATACAATGAGGATATGCAAGCTAGAGAAGATCATGAGACCAATTTAGACACTAAAAATTTAGAAGAAATGAATTCTGAATCTGATCTAATAGAAAGCTATACAGAAGATAAAGAAATTGAATATAATAACGAAAGCTCAGATTTAAATCATGAAGAAATTGACTCAAATATTCATATTGAGGAGGAAGTTAAGGAAGAAGAAATTGATATAGACCTTGAGCAAGAAAGGAAAAAGAAATATTTCAGATATACGCTACCAGCAGCAAATCTGTTAAATGACCCAATTGAAGTTGGATCAAAATATACAGAATCAGAATTACATCAGAAAGCAGATGAACTTATATATGCACTTGAAACTTTTGGGGTAAAAGGTAAAGTAAGAAGAATAAACCAAGGACCAGTGATTACCTTATTTGAAATTGAGCCGGATGAAGGTGTAAGGGTAAATAAATTTACAAATCTTTCTGATGATCTTTCTAGAGTAATGAAAGCAAGTAAGGTTAGGGTGATTGCTCCAATACCTGGTACTAGATTTGTTGGAATTGAGGTTCCTAATGATTCTCCTGCAATTGTTTATTTGAAAAATATCATTAGTTCAGAGGAATACAATAATTTAGAATCAAAAATGACAATTGCTTTAGGAAAAACAACTTCGGGTAAATCGTTTTCATTTGAATTAAATAAAATGCCACATTTATTAGTAGCAGGTGCAACTGGCTCTGGTAAATCAGTATGTATTAATGCTATAATTGCTTCAATTTTATATAAGGCAAAACCTGATGAGGTTAAATTTATTTTAATTGATCCTAAAAAAGTTGAGCTTTCATCATATAACGCTTTAAAAGATTATCATCTAATTACCACACCAAAATTAGATGAAGATGTAATAACAAAAACTGAGAATTCGACAGGTGTTCTTGAATCAGCAATTACTGAAATGGAAAGACGTTTTCAAATATTCTCAGAGGTCAAAGTTAGAAATATAGACGAGTATCATAAAAAGTGTTTAAGTAATAGTGATTTAGAAAAAGTCCCGTACATAGTCATTATCATTGATGAATTAGCAGACTTAATGATGACATCAGGTAGGGCAATAGAAGACCCAATAACTAGACTTGCTCAAAAGGCAAGAGCCATTGGAATCCATTTAATTGTTGCAACGCAGCGACCTTCTGTAGATGTCATTACAGGGTTAATTAAATCAAATTTTCCAGCAAGAATTGCATTTCAGGTTAGTTCAAAAGTAGATTCTCGAACTATCATTGACCAAGGTGGG
>PCCQ01000048.1 GCA_002731795.1 Fidelibacterota bacterium | reverse complement strand
TTGATATTTAGAAACATTATATTCTAGTTTTAAAAATTAATTTTGATAAAGTTATTATAATACTACAAACTATAATTATAGATAGCGAATATATGCTTGAATAAGATAACATTTCCTCATTAGCATATTGATAAGCTTGAGTTGCAAGTGTTTCATAATTAAAAGGTCTGAGAATTAGCGTCAATGGTAATTCTTTAAAAATATCAATAAAAACAAGTAGGAATGACGAAATAATTGCAAACTTACTAAGAGGAAAGTTAATTTTTGTAAATATCTGTGTACTTGTAAGATTTAGTGATTTTCCTAATTCATCAAATTTTAACGGTTGTTGTTTAAAACTTGATTCTATAGGAAATATTGCTACTGCAATAAATCTAAATATATAGGCGTATATTAATAACGTTATAGTTCCCATTAAAAAATTTAGATTTGGACTTAGGTATTGTAATATTAACATAAATGAAAGTCCAATCACTGCTCCAGGTATTGCATATCCAGTACTTAAAAAAATAGTTAATAAATTATTTTTATTTGTTTTTTTATATCTCTTAACACTTAATATAAAAAAGGAGATTGCAGTAATTATTATGGATGATATTAAGGCAATATAAAAAGTATTTATAAAAACATTAAATAATTCACTCCAATCATATATATGAAAATTGCTTTTCACATTTTTTATAATAAAAATTAAAGGAATTATTAAGGCAAATAATATTGGTACACTTATAATGCCAAAAGATATTATTTTATTTTTATATTTTTTTTTGTAATTATGTGTTGAGTTTTTAATGTGATATTTTATTTTTTCATCGTTTTTGTTAATGTAATTTAAACCCCACATTAAACATGATACAATTATTAATAGAAAAATAGAAAATACAATAGCTGTTGATTTGTCATCCATTGAAAACCAATATTTAAAAATACCCACTGAAAAAGTTTTAATACCAAAATAATTAACAGCACCATATTCATTAAGTATTTCCATAACAACTAACATGGTTCCTGAAAAAATTGCTGATATTGATAAAGGTAAAATAATTTTAAAAAAAGTTTTTATTTTACTTAATCCAAGAATTTTAGAGAGATTAAGATAAGTGCCTCCAATTAGAGTAAAAGAAATTCTTGCAGTGGTATAAATGTAGGGGTATAGCGAAAGAGCAAGAAAAAAAGAGAGCCATTCTACTGAAAGAATATCTAAACTTATTCTTGCATTAAAATATCTTTGCAAAAAGACATCAAAATAACCATTAAATCCTAGTATATCTGCATATGTGAATGCCATAATATAGCCTGGAATTGACAATGGAAGAATATGAAGTAAGTCGAAAATATTTTTATGCTTTATGTCATTAAAAGTTATTATCCATGCCGGTATTACTGCGAGTAAAATAGATATGAAACATGTGTAGAAGACTAGCTCAAAAGTAGAAAAAAAATAATTTAAAAATGATGATGAAAAATCAAAAGATTTTAAATTTAGTGATTCAATTAAAATAAATAAAATAGGCATAATTATTATTATGCCAATAATATGTGTAAAAATTGTTAGTACACTTTTAGTACTAATTCCATTTTGAATTTTCAAAAATTTCAACAGCTTTTTTTCTTTGTATTCCTAATTCATTTAAGTCTAAATTATCAATTTTGAAATCACCCCATTCTGCAATTATATTTGAAGGTTTAACATTTTTATTGACAGGATACTCAAAACTATTATTTGTATAGTATTCTTGTGCATAGTCAGAGGTTATAAATTTCATAAATTTTATTGCATTATTCTTATTAGGAGCATTTTTAAGCAATCCTAAACCAGAAATATTTACATGTGCTCCTCTTTCATTTTCAGCTTGATTAGGAAAAAAAACATTAACAGATTCACCAATTTTTCTATCTAAACTATCGGTTGAGGATTTTAATAATCCTATATAATATGAATTTACAATAGCAATATCTCCAACATTGGCAACTATTGCTCTTACTTGATCTCTATCATTGCCTTTAGGTTTTCTTGCAAAATTAGACACTAAATTATTGCACCATTGTGAGGCGACCTCTTGTCCATGATGTGCTACTAATGAAGAAAGTAATGCTTGGTTATAAGCGTTTGTCGATGATCTAACGAGAACTCTATTTTTCCAATTTTCATTAGTTAAATTTTCGTAGGTAGATAGGTCTTGGATATTAACTTTAAGCGGATTATAGGCTATTACTCTAGCTCTATAAGTAATTGGCATCCAAAAACCATTTTTATCTAATAATTCGTTTTTAATATTACTATTAATGTCCTTCACATTAATTTTTTCTAATAATTCTTCATTAGCTGCTTTATATAATTTTCCGGCATCTACAGTAATAAGTAAATCAGCTGGGCAATTTTCTCCCTCTGTTTTAATTCTTTCTATAAGTTCATCAGAACTTGCTTTGACTACATTAACTTTAATATTATTTTCTTCCTCAAATTTTTTGAATAGATCTTTATCTACTTGGTAATGTCTTTTAGAGTATATATTTAAAATCTCATTTTTATTTTTTTGGCTACTGCATCCAAATAACAGGGTAGAGAATAAAAGTATCACAAATTTGTTCATAATTATTTTTTTATTAGTTGTTTTTTATAGTTCTGCAAAACTAATTATTTAGATTGAATATAAATAGCTTTGTAATTAGAAATATCACTACTCAATTGAGTAAGTTTATTTATGATTGAAAGGTGGAGAAGAAAATAATTATTGAATAAAAGAAAACCCACTCATTTGAGTGGGTTTATTTTTGGTGGGCCTTACGGTTCTCGAATTTAGATTATTTGATATATTTGTTGTATAATTCTGTTGTGTAAAATAGCGAGGGACCTATTCTGGGACCTTTTGAGTTCTCATCTCTAGTTGATTTTAGTCCTGCTACTCCGATTTATTTTCTATTAATTAAATAATATCCAATACAAATAGATAAAATGGCAAGGCTAAATAAAAGTAAGTCGTGTGGAGTAGTAAAATTGTGAGATAGTTTTAAAACTTTTTCAAAGAATTTAACAATTAATACAATAATAATTACTTTGATTATTTTATTTTTAAGTTGATCTAGATTATTAATCTTCAATGTTGATTCTGCAAACTTCCCTTTAGCAAAATCAATTTCACTGATAAACAATTCATAAATTCCAAATCCAAAAATCAATAAAACTATTCCAATTAGAAATAAATCAACAGATGAAATAATTTTAAATAAAATGTCATTATTTGAATTGATATTTTTATTAAATAAAGGGTTATTTAAAATGGTTGCCTGTATAATATCCCAACCACCTAATAGAAACAATGTAATTGATGAGATAATGGATAGTATCACCGCAATTAACACAATGAATCTAGTACTCCAAAGTACTTTTTCAAATTTATTTTCTAAGATTGGCATCTTAAATATTTTTTATTGATTAATTAATTTGTGCAATATTAGTGAGAATATTATAATCAAGAGTTTAAAATATTTAAAATAATAATTACACTTACAGGAAATCCAATTATTTTTTGAATTAAAGTAAATTTTTGATAAATTAAATAGCAAGTAACCTATTCGGGTACCTTTTGATTTGTCATTTCTAGTAGTTTTTAGTCATGCTAGCCCGACTTTTTTTCTTTAAAATATCCCAAAATTTTCTGTAAGTTTGCTTTATGAAGATTATTTTTTTATCTACATTAATATTTATACTTTTTACAGGTTGTAAAAAAGATGAAAACTTACCTACTACATATGTTCCAGTCAATGAGGATTCAGTAGGGTATAATTTACTGCTTATTGGTAATAGTTTTTTTAGACCATATGCTGAAAAATTAGATGTCTTAGCTAATGAAGCTGGATTTATTGAACACAACAATACAATGATTACTAGAGGAGGAGATAATGGACGTCCAATTAATTTTTGGAACGATTCATTGACACAAGAACATTTAGAAATTAAGTCTACATTAGACAATGGAAATGTAGAAATTTTTGGAATGACAGCAGGTCATGATACAATTGATCGAATTGAGGGTCATCGAAAATGGATAAACTATGCTATACAAAATAATCCAAATATTAAAATCTTTATTGCTATACCACAAATTGATTTTCCAGCAGATTGGGAACAAAGAGCACAAGAATATGGTTTTTCCTCAATACAAGAATTATATGATTATTTTGTCAATGATATTATTCACAATGAAATGGTAGATCAGTTAAGAATCGAATTCCCTTTAACTAAAATATTCACTATTCCTACAGGTTGGGCATCAGTTAACTTGGATCAAATGAACATTGATAATGAATTGCTTGATGAAATTTCTAGATTTGGACCAAGCTCAACTTCGTTGTTTGTTGACAATAAGGGGCATCAAGGTAATATCATTATTGAAACAGGTTCACTTCTTTGGTTAAAAAGTATCTATAATGTAGATTTAAGTACAAATACATATGAAACTGGTTTTAATACAGATTTACATAACTTAGCTAATAATATATATATTAGTCATGATATTGAGTACAAAAATTAAATAAAATTAGAATTATAATTAAGATAAACCCTATCAAATATTAGGGTTTCTTTTTGGTGGACCTCTCGGTTCTAATTTAGATCTTTTTTAGAAAATTAAGTAAGTTTGTTTCGTGAATAAATTATGTATCATATTATTATGCTTTCCAGCATTATTATTTGGACAGCAAACTAAAATTAAAGAAATAAAAATCAAGCCTTATATGTATACTCAGAATTATGAGCATTTTAAAAGGCTAGTACTTGATTCTCCTAATTCTGAAGCAGAGTATGTTGATGGATTTGATTTTGAATGGGGGTATTTTTACACATTAAAAGTTAAAGAAATTTATTTAGGTGAATTACCAGATGGAACCAATTATGAATATTCTTTGTTAAAAGTAATCTCCAAAGAAAAGGTATCTGATACAGTAATATTTAGCATGTCTATAGATCCTTTAAAGTATTATCATAAATTAGAAGAAGAAAATATTTCAAATTATACTTTAAGTCAATTAAACGATAGTATTTACCTTTATATGAATCAAGTTGAGCTTGAAATACCTAAAAATTTTTTAGAATCTTTCAAAAAAAACAAAGAAGATGAAATCAATTTTAGAGGGGATTTTAAATTTGTTAATGGTAAAAGAGTTAGATTAGTACGTGTTAGATAAATCAAAACCCACTCATTTGAGTGAGTTTCTTTTTGGTAGCCTGAGTTTTCTTATTTCGTACTTCTTAAGAAAAATATTGAGTAAGTTTGCATTATGAGAAAACTATTCTTTTTCCTTTTTTACACGCCAGCAATTCTTCTTAGTCAAAGTTTAGATGTCCTTTTTATAGGAAATAGTTATACATATGCTAATAACATGCCACAAATGGTTTCTGAGATTGCTTTATCTTTTGGAGATACTTTAAATTTTGAATCTTCTACTCCTGGAGGCGCAACCTTTAATGTTCATTCTACAAACATCAATACATTAAATTTAATATCTCTGAAACCTTGGGATTATGTTGTTTTACAGGCACAAAGCCAAGAGCCTTCTTTTTCACCAAATCAAGTTGCAAATGATGTTTTTCCATATGCTCAAATTCTTATTGATTCTATAGAATCAAACTCTGCTTGTACTGAGCCAATATTCTTTATGACTTGGGGAAGAAAAAATGGAGATCAACAAAATTGTCAGTTTTATCCTCCGATATGTACTTATTTGGGAATGCAACAAAGATTAAGAGAGTCTTATTTAGATATGACATTTAATCATAGCGCTTCTTGTTCTCCTGTTGGGATTTGCTGGAAGGAATCCATTGCTCAGGATAGTACTTTAAATCTATTCACTCAAGATAACAGTCACCCTAGTATACATGGTAGCTATTTAACTGCATGTACTTTCTATTCTACAATATTTAAAAAGCCATCATTAGGATCTAATTATATTCCAAATGGAATGGATACATCTACAGCAATATTTTTACAAACTATTGCATCAAATACAGTCTTGGATAGTTTAAGTATTTGGAATATTTTTCATGCTAATTTTAATAGTATGATGATTGGAGATTCAGTTTTTTTTGATAATACTTCTTCGAATTACGAGAATGTCTCTTGGAATTTTGGTGATGGATATTCGTCAACTATTGCTAGTCCAAATTATACTTATTCAAACACAGGAAATTATGACGTTACATTAGTTGTCACTACTAATAATGGTTGCTTATCAGACACTTTGACTTCAACACTAACAATTGCTCCTTTTGTTTCTTTATGTGATTCTATTGTAATTATTTACAACTATATGGATACAACGACAACACCAAATTTAATATACTTTGATGTACAAGTTTCAGGCTTTGGTCCTAGCGTTGGCTACCCAGGTTTTGTATTATTAAATAACTTAGGAGATACTATAGCCTATGAAAACTTTAATACAGCAGGCAATGTTTTTACGCTAATGCCTAATGCTATTGAAACAAGATTCTTAGATATTATTCAAAATTTTAGCTTACCTTTTAATGGATTTATACACTTAGTAGATGGTTGGTTTGCAGGCAATGCTAATACTGAATGTATTTATCCATTTTATATTGCTGGTACAACATCAATAGAAGAAGAGTCTATCAATAAAGAACTTCTGAATGCAATAGACATATTAGGAAGAGATGTTAAAGAAAGAAAAAACACCCCTCTATTTTATATCTATGATGATGGAACGGTAGACAAAAGAATAATTCTAGAATAAATAACCCCATCCTCAATTGAATGGGTTTTCTCGTTGAATGAGTGGTGAATAATTGATATGATCCATCGGTTCTTATTTAGAAATTTTAAAAAATTATTCAGATAGTTTTTTTGATTTATTCTTTTAACAACAACCACAACTTTTTTGAGAAACATGATTATCTAATTTTTTAATATTACAAGAATAAACAGGGTATTTAGCAAGAAATATTTCAGCTAACATAGTATTAGAAATATAATTATCTGCCCCAAATTTATTTCTCAGTGTAGCACCAAATTCTTCAATGGTATAAAGTTTTTTTTCCAATCCCAATGGATTATCACTATTTTCATTCATAAGATATTTATTTTTTGCTAAAATAATAAAACCTACTAAAATTTAGTTTTAAATAAATTTTTAAGACCTGATATTAAAAATGGTACTAAAGGAAGACTAGTCATTATTTTTAA
>PCCQ01000047.1 GCA_002731795.1 Fidelibacterota bacterium | reverse complement strand
TCTCAATCAATCATCTGAAATAAAAATAAGTAATAAAATAGATTATACTTTGCCTGGAGCAAATTTGAGAAGTGGAACTGTCCATCCATTAACCAAAACAGTTTTAATGATTGAAGATATTTTTCAGAAAATTGGTTTTTCAATTGCTTATGGACCAGAAATTGATAGTGATTTTTATAATTTTGAAGCTTTAAATATTCCTCAGCATCATCCAGCTAGAGATATGCAAGATACATTTTATTTGAATGATGGGAATGTTTTAAGAACTCATACCTCAAATTCACAAATACATTTTATGATGGATAATGAGCCTCCAGTAAGAATTATTGCCCCTGGAAGAGTCTACAGGAATGAGGACGTAAGTGTACGAAGTTATTGTCTTTTTCATCAAATTGAAGGCCTCTATGTTGACAAAAATGTTTCATTTTCTGATTTGAAGTCTGTATTAAATTATTTTGCAAGAGAGTTATTTGGTAATGATGTCAAAACTAGATTTAGACCTAGCTATTTTCCATTCACTGAACCTAGCGCTGAGATGGATGTTTTTTGGGGACTTAATTCTGAATCAGATAAAAGAATTACAAAAGGAACTGGATGGTTAGAGATTCTAGGATGTGGAATGGTAGACCCTGAGGTTTTTAAAAATGTTAAATATGATCATTCTTTATATTCAGGTTATGCCTTTGGTGTAGGTATAGAAAGAATTGCAATGTTACTATATGGCGTAGAAGATATCAGAGAATTTTATAAAGGTGATACACGTTTTTTAGGACAGTTTAGATGATAGTATCTACAAAATGGCTAAAAGAATTAATTGATTACTCCTTAACACCTGAAGAGCTAGAAAGTGGTCTAACATCACTTGGCTTAGAATGTACCTATAAAGCTGATGTATCATCTTTTTCAGGTATTGTTGTAGGAAAAATATTATCTGTAAGTAAAGTTGAAGATTCTGACCATCTTAATTTATGTAAGGTAGATATTGGTGAAACTACTGTCGAAATAGTTTGTGGAGCCAATAATGTAGAGCCAGAAATTCTAGTCCCTGTAGCATTACCTGGAGCAACACTTGACAATGGAAATTTCACAATTAAAAAAGCAAAGATAAGAGGTGTAGTATCCAATGGAATGATTTGTTCTGAGAAAGAGCTTGGAATCAGCAGTAACCATAAAGGTATAATGATATTTTCTGAACATCATGAAATTGGTTCAAAGTTTACCGACTCTAAAGGGAATGATATTGTTGATATTGATTTAACTCCTAATAGGGGAGATTGTTTCAGTCACTTAGGCGTTGCACGTGAGATTGCATTATTAGAAAATATATCAATAAATCAATCAATAAAGTCTTTTGAAACTGGCGATTTTGATACTGACATTCAAATAGAAATTGATAATATAGATGATTGTCCTCGATATGCAGCACGTGTCATAAAAGGAGTAAATGTTAAGCCGTCTCCTGATTGGTTAAGAGAGAAAATAGAGTCAATTGGACATAAAAGTATTAATAATATTGTTGATGCTGCAAATTATATTTTGTTCCATTTTGGGCATCCAATGCATACATTTGATTTAGATAAAATAAAAAACAATAAAATAAATGTAAAAAAGATTAAAGATAAGCAAAATGTTATGTGCTTAGATGGCGTTACAAGATCTACCACAAAAGATCATCTATTGATTTGTGATGGAGAAAAGCCGATTGCGATTGCTGGAATTATGGGATTAGAAAATTCATCTGTTAAAGATAATACAACTAATATTCTTATTGAAAGTGCATATTTCAACCCTATTACTGTAAGGAAGGGAGCAAAACAGCTAGACCTAAGCACAGACGCTTCAAAAAGATTTGAAAGAGATACAGATATTAATATGATTATTAAATCTTTGGATGCATTGACAGGTTTAATATGTGAAATTGCTGGTGGTGAACCTTCAAAGAATGTAGTTGATATTTATCCCAAGGTTAAAGAAAAAAATATTATTGATTTTGATATAGATAATTGTAACGCGCTTCTGGGAACCTCATTGAATAAAAAAGATATGATTAATATTTTAAATAAATTATCATTAGAAGTACTTGAAGAACGAAAATCAATAAAATGCACCATTCCATCTTATAGAAATGATCTTGAAAGATCAGTTGATTTATATGAGGAGATTGCAAGAGTCTATGGGTATGACAATATACCAATAGCTGAATTTTTTTCAGGTTCATACTCATCTTTGAAAAAGGATAAGAATCTTTTAAGTAAAAAAATATCAAATATGTTATCAAATAGTGGCTTTAATGAACATTTTTCAAATAGTTTACTATCTGAAAAGGAAATGATGCTTTTTGACGACTCAAAAAATGTTGAAATTGCGAACCCTTTAAGTTCAGATATGCAATTTCTTAGAAATTCTATAATTCCAGGATTGATTAAAGCGGTTGAATTTAATCTAAATCACGGCAACTTAGATTTTAAGTTGTTTGAGGTAGGAGAAGTCCACAAAGTAATTAATACAAATAAGACTAGTAGATATATTCAAAATTCAAAATTAGGTATTGCATGGTGCTGTTTTGGTAATAAAAATTGGAAAAATAAAAATAAATTTGACTTTTTTGATGTTAAAGGCGAAATAGATTTAATTTTCAAAAATTTAGATGTAAATGTTGAATACGTAAATACCAATAATGAAATACAATTACATTTAAATAAGAAACAAATTGGTTTTATTAAAACTATGGATGATATAGATTCAAATTTATTGAAAAATAAATCCGAAGTGTTTTTTGCGGAGATTAATATTGATCAATTAAAAAATAATTATGTTAATAATAGAACTAGAATTGTGCCTCCATCTCAATTTCCTTCTGTTAATCGAGATATATCAATTCTTATTTCTAAAACATTCTCTTATAGTGAAATCAAAAATGTTATTTCAAATACTGGTGGTGATTTATTGAAACAAGTCTCTCTTTTTGATTTATATGTAGATAAGGATATCGATAAAGATAAACATAGTTTATCAATTTCTCTTGAATTCGCATCAAATACTAGAACCCTTAAGGATAAGGAAATTGATGATTTGATGGATAGGGTAATTCAAGTTTTAAAAAATAATTTTAAAATAACTCAAAGGTAGAAAATGGCTGAGCCTAAAACAATTTCTGTTAACATATATGGTCAAGATTACATGCTTAAAAGCGCAGGAGATGAAGAATACATTCATAAAATTGCTAAAATTGTTCAAGAAAGAATGAAAGAAGTAGAAAGTACTGGCCTTGATGCAAATTCCCAGCAGTTAAAGATTGCGGTATTGGCTGCTATGAATATAGCTGATGAATTATTACAATCTGAAGATAAAAAAAATAGATTAATAACAAGAATTGAAACCAAAGGTAATTCATTTATTGAATATATAGATGATAGAATTAAGGAAATTGAATCAACTAAGGAAAAGTAGAGATAATGGAGACAAAACTATTAAAAGGAAAACCTGTATCTATTCATATTAAATCTCGTTTGTCAAAAAAAATATCTAATTTAAAAGAAGATGGAGTTATTCCTGGATTAGCAGCTGTTTTGGTTGGTGATGACCCTGCATCTCACGTTTATGTTAGAAGTAAGTCAAAGGTTTTTGAGTCAAATAATTGTTTTAGTAAGACATATAAAATGCCTAAAGATTCATCTGAAACTCAAATTTTAAATTTAATAGATAAGCTTAATAATGATAGTAAAATACATGGTATTTTAGTTCAATTGCCCTTGCCAAATCACCTTGATTCAAAAAAAATTCTTAATAAGGTTAGTCCAGGTAAAGATGTAGATGGATTTCACCCTATGAATCTAGGTTCATTGTTTGAAGGAAATCCAAATTTCATTCCATGTACTCCAAACGGTATTATCCAAATTTTAGACTTCTATGATATAGAGACATCTGGAAAACATGTTGTTATAATTGGAAGAAGTAATATTGTCGGTAAGCCCATGTTTGGATTACTTGCACAAAAATTTAAAATCGGCAATGCAACAGTAACAATGTGCCATACGGGGACTAAAGATATTTCCACATTCACAAAACAAGCTGATATAGTAATTGCTGCGGTTGGAGTGCCAGAAATGTTGACCTTAGATATGATAAAAGATGGTGCTTGCTTAATAGATGTTGGTATTAATAGAGTTGACGATCCAAATTCAGAAAAAGGTTACAAGCTAGTAGGAGATATTGATATCAAAAGTGTTACTGGTAAGGCAAGTTCTGTAACTCCAGTTCCAGGTGGGGTTGGTCCTATGACAATTACAATGCTCTTGTATAATACTGTTTTGGCAGCTCAGTTGAGTAGAAAAGCTAACCCAATTATTTAAAAACATTTATGCTTATTGTAGTAAGACTTTCTCTTGGAAAAACTTTTGAATAAATATTGTTCTTTTTCAATCCAGCAGCTTTAGCACATTTTAAAAATACATCATACTCCACAATAAACTGATCAGAATAACCATGAGTAGCTTCATATGCTATTGTTGGAGTTTTGAATTTATTTTTAGCACATATTGAAGGATTTACTCCATGCAGTTCAAGCATTAATAGTCCATGTTTTGATATATGTTTTTTCCATTGATTTAGATGGTAAATTAGGTTTGATATTATTTCTTCAGAGTTTATTAGATTTCCTTTGAATGCATATGCACATGATGTTTTATATGATAAGTCAGTTAACTGTTGGACTTTTTGAAAAATTCTATTATGATCAAGGAATGAGCGGACGTGTAGTAAGTCTTTAATATTTATACCAAACATATCATTCAAATCGTCCTTATATTTCTCAGGGTTACTTATATCAGAAATTAAAAAATTACTTTCAATATGAGCTTTCTTTAAATTTAAGTTGGCTACATCTAACGCTTCTTGATTTAAATCCGCACCAATAATTAATAGTGGATACTTATCTAAATGTCGACCTCTTAATGTATTTTGAGTAATTAATTTATAAATGTGCTCTAAGAACATTCCATCACCGCAACCCATATCTGCAATTCCCTTGGGCTGTTTTTCAATAGGAGAATTAAAAATATCTGTAATTATTGAATCTATTTTATTAAAGTATGTTTTGTGCGCACCGCCACTACCCCAGACATTCAATTTACGATTAACGTGAATTTCTTTTTCATCAATGTTTCTGCTGTAGATTAAGTTTTTATTACTAAATATAGTTTTGTCTAGGTCTGATAGAATTGGTTGGTATGATGCTGTAACGCCATACGATTTAGCTCTAGATAATATGAATTGATAGGTTTCGTCCACATTGATGTATTTATTTTGAGATAAGACTGTTTTTATAAATTCTTCTAAATTTGCTGTATCCTCTTGGTCACTTTTATGATATGAGATAAATAAAATAATAGGATAAAGGATTATTCCTTCTATATGTTTTGCTATTCTGTATGAAATCTCATTATCATTTTTATGTAATAATCTTAAAATAGAATTATAATCTTTTGAGTAATCTTTAACTAATTCAATATGTTTATTTAATGCATCCGAAGAAATATCATTTAAGATAAAATCTTTCAAGTTTACTTTTATTTGTTTATAAATATTATAAAATTCGATTTGTTTAAGAAATTTTTGCCCATAGGATGTTAAGAAATATTTTGTATCATCTTCATCTATAGACTTGTTTAATACTCCTAATGAGCAAAGAGATGTAAGAGCTACATTTAAATATCCAATTTGAGTATTGCTGCTAGATAATGTACTAAGTGATATTTTCCCATTTTTAAGAATTATTTTTATGATTTCAGCTTCTACTAAGGATAAAATAGTTGGTGCGATAACTATTCCCTCTAAATGAGTAAAAAGTTGAAAAATAGGTTTATTGAGTTCTTCTCTATTCAAAATTATTTTCTATAAAATGGGTTATACAATCTTTGCAAAAACTCCGTAAATTATACTATTAATATAAATAAAACAAAAAAAGGATAAAAATTGAGCCTTGTTCCTAAGCATATTAAAAAATTAAAACCGTATATTGCTGGTAAATCTAAAGATGAATTCAGAAGAAAATATGGTGACATAAATCCTATTAAATTAGCCTCCAATGAAAATTCATTAGGTTGTTCTCCTAAATCAATTGAAAGAGTCCAAAAATATTTAGAAGCTTGTAATCGATATCCAGATTCATCAGGATATAAATTAAGAGAAAAACTTGCAAAAAAATATGATCTAAGTATTAATAATGTAATTATAGGTTCAGGTAGTGAAGGTATAATGTCAAATATTATGCGTACCTTCCTTCATGGTAATGATAAAATAATATCTTCTCGAAATTCATTCATTGGTTTTAGGGTTTTAGCTGATGCTAGTGGGTATGAGTCTGCTTGGGCTCCAATGAATAAATATCATTATGATTTAGATACAATAGCTCGAATGATTGATTCGCAAACTAAGATTATATATCTAGCAAATCCTGATAACCCCACTGGAACATTCTTTAATAGAAAGCAGTTTGACAAGTTTATGCAAAAAGTACCTGATAGAATATTGATAATTTTAGATGAGGCATATTATGAATACGCTAAGGATAGTCATGATTATCCAGATTCTATGCTTTACAGATACGATAACATTATAACATTGAGAACTTTTTCTAAGGCTCATGGCCTAGCAGGTTTTAGAGTTGGATATGGCTTTGCTCATGAAGAATTAATTAAAAACTTATTAAAAGTTAAATTGCCCTTTGAACCTTCAATACTTGCCCAAGAAGCTGCTATAGCTGCATTGGATGATGAGGATTTTATTCAAAATTCAATAAGAATAAATACGAATCAAAAAAATGACTTATATCAATTTTTTAAAGACAATAATATTAATTACATTGATAGTAAAACAAATTTTATTACAATTATATTTGATGATGAGGAAACAAATTATGCTATTTGTGAGGATTTATTGAAAGAAGGAGTTATTGTTCGAAATCTTATTGGTTTTGGTTTACCTAATTGTATGAGAGTAACAATTGGTCTTGAAAAAGAAAATCATATTTTCAAACAAGCTTTTTTAAAAGTCATAGAAAAGGTTGTACAATAGGAGGATTATGAGAAATTTTAAATATTTAGAGTTTTATGTTGGAAATGCAAAACAAGCTGCTCATTTCTATTGTTCAGCTTTTGGGTTTTCAGGTTATGCATATTCTGGTCCAGAAACAGGTGATAAAGAAAGTGTTTCTTATGTTTTAAAACAAAATAATATTTTCTTCGTGTTTACTACAGCTCTTTCATCTAATCATAGAATATCAAAATGGGTAGAAAAGCATGGCGATGGGGTGAGCGACATTGCATTTAGTACTGATTCGGTCGAACAAGATTTTAAATTTTGTGTTGAAAACGGTGCTGAACCACTTTTGATTCCTCAGCAGATTTCTGATGAATATGGAGTATATAAAATAGCTTCTTTAAAAACATATGGAGATGTAAAACATTCAATTATTGACGCAAGTAATTATAAAGGTCTTTGGAAGCCAGGATTTATGCCATTCAATACTAACAATCTATGTATTGCTTCACCAAATCTATTATTAGTAGATCATGTAGTTGCGAATGTAGAAGATAATAAAATGAATGACTGGGTATCATTCTATAAAAAAAGCTTTAAGTTTAACTCGTTTATTGAATTCACAGAAGATGATATTGCAACACAGTATTCTGCATTAAGAAGCAAGGTGATGAAATCAGATAATAATAAGATAAAATTGCCAATTAATGAACCAGCTGAAGGTTTGAAAAAATCTCAAATTCAAGAGTACATTGACTTTAATAATGGTCCTGGGGTTCAACATATTGCTCTTTTAACAACTGATATAATTTCTACAATTTCTGCCTTGAGAAATAATGGAGTCGATTTCTTAGACGTTCCCGATAATTATTATGACGATTTACAAAATCGCATTGGAGTGATAGATGAGGATATTGAAAAACTTAAAGAACTTAAAATTTTAGTTGATAAAGATGAACAAGGTTATCTGCTTCAACTTTTTACTAAGCCAGTGCAAGATAGGCCCACACTTTTTATTGAAATAATACAAAGAAAAGGTTGTCAAGGATTTGGTAAAGGTAATTTTATGGCTTTATTTAAATCAATTGAGAAAGAACAGCAAAGAAGAGGGAATCTATAATGTTTTATATCAAAAGAGGAAATGTTCCCAATAAAAGACATACTCAGTTTAAAAAAGAAAATGGGAAATTATACTTTGAAGAGCATATCAGCAGGGAGGGTTTTTCTAGTATTTATTCTAATGTATATCATGAAAAGATGCCGACAGAAATATTATCTGTTGGGAATTTTAATCAATTCAATATTACTGAATCTTTTGGTAAGCATAAGAATAGACATTTCTTTACAAAAAAATTAAACTTATCAGGTGATTGTGTGAATGCAAGGCAGCCTCTTTTATATAATGATGATATTATTATCTATAAATTGCACGCCAATAAGGATATGGATTATGCATATAGAAATTCTCATTTTGATGAGTTGTTTTACATTCAAAGTGGAAATGGATGTTTTAAGTCAAATTTTGGACATATCAATATAAAGACTGGTGATTATTTAGTAATACCTAGAGGTGTTATTTGGAAAATGGATTTAGATACTGATTTATCTTGTCTTTTATTGGAGTCATCTGCGCCAATTGAAACTCCTAATCGATATAGAAATAAGTTCGGCCAGTTAATGGAGCATTCTCCATTTTGTGAAAGAGATATTGCTGTTCCAGATTTAGATCCAATTGAATTATCTCAGAATGTTCACTTAAAAGTTAGACTTAAAAAAGGAATTCAAGAATACATACTAAAGAACAGTCCTTTTGATATAATAGGATGGGACGGGTGCTATTATCCATGGAAGTTGAATATCAATGATTTTGAGCCAATAACTGGAAGTATCCATCAGCCACCTCCAGTGCATCAAACTTTCCAATCTGCTGGTTTTGTAGTATGCTCTTTTGTAAGCAGAATGTTTGACTATCATCCTGAATCAATACCGGCTCCATATCCACATTCAAATGTAGATTCAGATGAAGTTATATTTTATTCAATGGGTGATTTCATGAGTCGAAATGGAGTAGAGGAACAATCTATTTCATTTCATCCTGCGGGGATTCCACATGGACCACATCCTGGAAGATATGAAGGGTCAATAGGAAAGAAAAGAACTGAAGAATTAGCTGTCATGGTAGATACCTTCAAGCCGTTAAAAGTTGCAAGTGGACTTAAAGAAATTGAAGATGAAAAATATTCACTTAGTTGGCTAACTTAAAGTAATACTTTAATTAAAGATTATAATTTGTATAAAACTATAAATATTAAAGATGTAGGCCTTAAAGAAACATATCAGCTAATGATTTCAGGAGTATCTCCACGTCCTATCGCATTTGTAGCTACACAAGATAATGATGGCAATGATAATCTAGCACCTTTTTCATATTTTAATGCATTTGGATCAAATCCACCAATCGTTGGATTTTCTCCAGCCAATAGTGGTCGTACGGGAAATCAAAAAGATACTTTGATTAATATTCGTAATACTAATGAGTTTTCTATATCGATGGTTAATTACAATATGGTAGAACAAGTTAGTTTATCATCATGTGAATACAACTCAAATACTGATGAATTTGTTAAAAGTGGCTTTTCAAAAAAGAAATCATCATTAATATCTCCTCCTTCAGTTGATAAATCAAATTTTATAATGGAATGCAAATTATATGATATAATAGAGCTTGGCGGTAAACCAGGAAGTGGTAATTTAGTTTTGGGTGAAATTTTATGTTTTCATGTATCTGAAAAAATATTTGATGAAAATGATAAAATTGATCCATTTAAACTTGATCCTATATCTCGTTTAGGTTATAATTTTTATTCTCGATCCAAAAGTGGAATTTTTGAAGTTCACAAGCCAAAGCATAATGGTATTGGTTTTGATGCTTTACCTAAGCCTATTCTTGAAAGTAAGAGTTTTTCTGGTAATGAGCTTGCAAAGCTGGCAGGTAGTAAAGAAATTCCAGAAATTGATTCAAATTATAATGTTTTTGATGATTTAGACAATCAGACTCTAGTTGAAAAAATAAAAGCTTTGCTAGAGGATATGGATATAGATATTGCTTGGCAGGCAGTTTTAAGACTAATAAAATAGATGTCAACAAAGCCAATATGGAGTCCCTCTGAAGATTTAGTAGCTCAAAGTAACCTCACATCTTTTCAAAAATATATTAATAGCAATTATAACACTAATTTGAAGAGTTATGATGCCTTACATAAATGGTCTGTTAATTCACTAAATGACTTTTGGTCATCTTTGATTGAATATGAGAAAATTATTTACAAAGGATCACTGTTTCCTCATATTGATGGAGACATGTGTATGCCAGGGACGAAATGGTATCCAAATATGAAGTTAAATTTTGCTCAAAATTTGTTAAAAATAAATGATGATTCGATTGCAATTGAATCTCATTCTGAGTCTGGTGAAATATTGGAAATAACATTCAAAGAATTAATTCAAAAAGTAGATACTTGTTTTAATTATTTAAAGTCAATCGGCGTGAATCCTGGAGATCGAGTTGCATCTGTTACTCCTAATATCTCAGAGTCGGTGATATTAATGCTATCAACAGCAAAGCTTGGTGCTATCTGGACATCATGCTCTCCCGATTTTGGTGAGGAAGCTATTTTAGATAGGTTTAAACAAGTCTCGCCAAAAGTTTTGATTGCCACAGATGGCTATTCTTTTAAGGGTAAGTATTTTTCTATTATCGATAAAATTATAAATATATCTAGGAAGATTAATAGCTTAGAGTCTATTGTAGCTATTGATTACATAAAAGGTTTTGAAATAAGTGATAGTCGATTACAAAGATATAGTGATTTAATGAATAAGACAACATCTACAATCTCTGATTACGATGTGTTTGATTTTGATCATCCATTGTATATCATGTATTCATCTGGAACTACTGGCAAACCTAAAAGCATTGTCCATTCTTCCGGAGGAACGCTAGTTCAGCATATTAAAGAATTGTCTCTTCATACAAATATAAAAAAAGGAGATAAAGTTTTTTATTATACAACCTGTGGTTGGATGATGTGGAATTGGCTTGTAAGCGGGTTGTACTTTGGTGGAAGTATTGTCTTGTATGAG
>PCCQ01000046.1 GCA_002731795.1 Fidelibacterota bacterium | reverse complement strand
TTATTTTCATTACAACCTACTTTTGTTTTTTGTAAATTAAGAACTGATAAGTATAATAAATATGTTTTATAAAATAAAAGGGTAATTATGCTAAAAGTAGGCGATAAGGCTCCAACATTTTCACTTCCTAATCAAGATGGTGATAATGTTTCATTATCAGATTATAAAGATAAACAGTTAGTTATATGGTTCTTTCCTAAAGCTAGTACTCCTGGATGAACGACTCAAGGAATTGGGTTCCGTGATGAACTTGAAAAGTACAATAAACGTAACATTTCAATTATAGGTGTTTCAGCAGATCCACCATCAAAACAGAAAAAATTTGTTGAAAAATATGAGTTTAACTATCCGCTACTTTGCGATGAGTCTCATGAAATGCTAGAAAAATATGGTGTATGGGGATTAAAGAAATTTATGGGAAGAGAGTACATGGGAATTAACAGGGTTACTTACATACTTGATGAAAACCACATTATTACACATGTGATTGATAAAGTAAAAACCAAATCACATGCCTGTGATATTTTAGAAATAATTTAATATTCAATTAGTTGTAGGATTAGTTTTTATAATCACTAATTATAATTTTATTTAGGTTGATCAATTTTCCACACATCATTATGAATATCAAATTTAAGTGCTTTAGATTTTCTTATATTGAAATCTATATATGAAAATAAAGGGGCGTATGTATATGAAGATACCATTGTAAAGAACGTCCAATTAATTAATGCACCCACTTCTTCAGAAATGATTTCAGTTCTGTATGGAGTTTTAGCCATTTCTATACTTCCAGGTATAGTGAGAATTGAGAAATATAATATCCATTTACTATATAAATCTCTCCATGACCTAACATTCCCAGTATAGATTGTATGTATGTGTTTTATATGAACTTTACTTAATATTATTTTATTGAAAACTGTTTTAGTCTCAAGGTGAATATAGTTATTTTTAAATGCAACAATCGTACCTGCAGCCATTTTTTTAGGACCTGCAGTATTTGTTTTATATTCGATTAAAATTGTTTCATCAGAAAAAATAACATGTTGTTCATCAGCTTCAGAATTTTGATTTTTTAATATTAATTTATCTAATGATACAGCATTTACATTTGAACAATATATAAAAAATATGAAAAAAAATATTTTATTTAGTTTTCTCAGCAATTGCATCGGATAGTTTGTCAATACTTACTCTTACCTGCTCCATAGTATCTCTATCACGCAATGTTACGGTATTATCTTCAAGAGTATCATGGTCAACTGTTATCCCAAGAGGCGTACCGGCTTCATCTTGTCTTCTGTATCTACGTCCAATAGAACCACCTGTATCATAAAAAGAACTATAATTTGAGCGAAGATCATCAACGATTTTCTGAGCAATTTCTGGCATACCGTTTTTATTCATTAGTGGAAATACAGCAACAGTAATTGGTGCAATTTTAGGAGATAATTTTAATACATTTCGTTTATCACCATTCACTTCTTCTTCATGGTATGCATCTGCAAGTACTGTTAGTATTGCACGATCTACACCAGCTGAAGTCTCAACAACTGCTGGAGTAAAATGTTCATTATTAGGCTGATCAAAATATGATAATTTTTTTCCACTATGCTCAGCGTGTTTATCTAAATCATATGTACCTCTATCTGCAATTCCTTCGAGCTCAGACCATCCAAAATCAAATTCATATTCTACATCATAGCATGCACTTGAATAGTGTGCAAGTTCATCAGCACCATGTGCGCGCAGTCTTAACTTTGTATCATTAATTCCCAATGATTTAAACCAATTAAGCCGCTCATGTGTCCAATATTCTAACCATTTTTCAGTTTCATTAGGATGGCAAAAATATTCCATTTCCATCTGTTCAAATTCACGTGTTCTAAAAATAAAATTACCTGTAGTAATTTCATTTCTAAATGCCTTACCAATTTGTCCAATCCCAAATGGTATTTTTTGTCTAGACGATGATTGAACATTTTGAAAATTAACAAAAATACCTTGAGCAGTTTCAGGTCTAAGGTACGCTACAGATCCAGTATCTTCAATGGGTCCCATATGTGTTTTAAACATTAAATTAAATTGTCTTACACTTGTCCATGAAGCTGGTTTTCTGGTTTCAGGATCAATCATTTGACTTTCATTTAATACAGATTCACTTCTTGCACCTATGTTAATTAGCTCTGTAACAATAGCCTGAAATTTTTCATCAAGTGATTTAATTTCTTTAGAAAGCAATGTATCTGATAAATAATCAATTACAGAATCTGGTTGATCTTCAAGTAAATGATCAAGGCGATATCGTTTTTTATTATCTTTATTATCAACAAGAGGATCATGAAAATTATCAATATGTCCACTAGCACGCCACACATCTGGGTGCATGAGTATTGATGCATCCATACCAACTACGTTCTGTCTTTTTGTAATCATTGATTTCCACCAATGATTTTTTATATTTCTTTTTAACTCTATACCAAGAGGACCGTAATCCCATGTTGATCCTAGTCCTCCATAAATTTCACTACTTTGAAATATAAATCCTCTTTGCTTTGATAGTGACGTTAGTAGGTCGATCATTGTGGCTTTACTCATTAATTCTCCAGTGATTACTTTTTTGCTTTTGCATTAATTTTATCAATAGCGTCTTCAAGGGTAATTTCCATATCTTCCCCACTTTTTAAACTCGCATTGATTTTTCCATCAGTAACATAGAATCCAAATCGGCCACGTTTTAACTCAATTTCTTTACCTGATTTTTCATCTTTTCCTAAAACTTTACCTGAGCTTTGTTTTGTATTAAGGAGCTCAATCGCCTCATCAAGATTAAGTTCAAATAGATCTTTTGATGGTGGAATTGATTTAGTTTTTTTACCACATCTAATGTATGGGCCAAATTTTCCAATATCAATTCTCACTTCATCGTTATTTTCATCTTTTCCAATGGAATATGGAAGAGACATAATTTTTTTCGCCAAATCTGATGTAATATTATCAGCATTAACGTTTGGTGGGAATCCTTTATTTTTATCTCCACATTTTAAATATGATCCGAATCGTCCTGATTTGACAAAAATATCCTCACCATCTAATGTGCCAATAGATTCATCATCCTTGGCCTTTAAACGAAACATTTCCTCTGCCATATCATAGGATACATTTTCTGGACCAAATTCATCTGGAAGATTAGCTTTTTCCTCTCCTCGCTCAAGATAAATTCCATATCTTCCAATTTTCAGAATGATATCTTTTTTACCTTCTTTGGATAGATTCATTACATTTTTTGATTCAAGCTTATCAAACTCTTGATCTAAAAGTTGATGTAAGCCTTTTTGTGATTTTGATCCATTGTAGAACGTTTTGAGAAATTTGATATGATCCATATCAGATCGAGAAATTGCATCCAGCTCATCTTCCATTCCAGCAGTAAATTGAAGATTAATTAGTTGATCAAAATATTTTTCTAAAAACTTAACAACCGCAAAACCAGTGAATGTAGGAATTAATGTACCTTTATTTCGAGTTACATATCCCCTATTAATTATAGTAGATATTATAGATGCGTATGTTGAAGGACGTCCAATACCAAGATTCTCGAGTTCTTTTACAAGGCCCGCTTCGGTATATCGTGATATAGGTTTTGTTTTGTGCTCTTTTGATTCTGCATTTTTAAATTCTAGTTTATCACCTTTGTTTAACTTAGGTAGGATTACATTATCACCATCTTTATTATCATCTTGATATACTTTTAAATATCCATCAAATTTTATTGTTTTACCCTTTGTTAAAAAAGTAAAGTCATTATTTTTTATATGAATTTGAGTCGTTAAAAGTTGGGCAGCATTCATTTGACATGCAACGGTTCTACTCCAAATAAGTTTATAGAGTTGATATTCTCGTTGCTCCAGTGAGTCTTTTAATTTATCTGGATGAATAAACTTAGAACCTGCAGGTCTAATTGCTTCATGAGCTTCTTGTGCATTTTTCACTTTACTTTTATAGCTAATTGGTTTTTCAGGTAAATATGCTTTTCCGTAAAGTTTTTCTATTTCATTCCTTGATGCATTTAATGCTTCATTCGATAAATTGATTGAATCTGTTCTCATATAAGTAATATGACCATTCTCATATAATTTCTGCGCAATAGACATTACCTGCCGAGCACTAATTTTTAATTTCGCTATTCCTGCCTGTTGAAGCGTTGATGTTATAAATGGTGCTGGCGGTGATTTTTTATAGGGTTTCTCAATTACATCAGAAACTACCCACATATCTTTATCTAATTTATCTAAATATTCACTGGCAGCATTTTTATCAATGTGAATCATATTATCAGATTTAAGTTTTCCAGTTTTTTTATCAAAATCTGATCCAGTGGCAATGCTTTTACTATTATCTAAAATCAAAGTAGAATCAAAATTTTCATTATTTGAATTTAGTGATGCAGTAATTGAATAGTATGTGTTTTCAATAAATTGAAGTCGTTCTTTTTCTTTATCAATAATTATTTTAATTGCTGGGCTCTGAACTCTACCAGCAGAAAGCTTTCCTTTTACATTGGTCCAAAGAATTTTAGATACTAAAAATCCAAATAATCTATCTAAAATTCTACGGGATTCTTGAGCATGGACAAGATCCATATTGACTTCCTTTGGATTATTGATTGACTCAATAATAGCTTTTTTGGTTATTTCATTAAAGACTAACCGCTGTACTGGAACCTTGGGTTTCAGTAGTTCAAGGATATGCCATGAAATAGCTTCACCTTCACGATCTGGATCCGTAGCTAGTAAAATTTTATCAGCATTTTTTGCTGCTTTTTTTAATTGTCTTACGACTTTAGATTTATCTTCAGATACTACATAGGTAGGTAAAAAGTCATTATCAATATCAACACCCAAGTCTTTTTTCGCTAAATCCCGAATATGTCCGACAGAAGCCTCAACGACGTATTCCTTCCCTAAAAACTTTTTTAAAGTTTTTATTTTTGAGGGAGACTCAACAATTATTAAACTTTTAGAATCAGATGCCATATATTTTTTAAATTTAACTATAAAGCAACACTATAAAACAAGGACTTTAATTTATAATGCAATTTGTAGGAATGTTAAAAAAAATGAAATCTGAGCATGCTGATCCAATATGCTATCATATTCCTATTGGTGAACAACTTGCTCCTATACATAAATATCTAGGTCAGTTAATTAAAATAGATTTTCTTGATCAGATTAATTGTATTGAATGTGATAAGCAAATTAATAAAACATTTGCTCAAGGATATTGTTACCCTTGCTTTATTCAATCACCAAACACATCAGAATGTATTTTAAGACCTGAATTATGTAGAGCTCAAGAAGGCGAAGCGCGTGATATGCAATGGGCAAAAGAACATTGTCTCAAGGAGCATTTTGTTTATTTATCTCTTACAGCAGGCGCCAAAATCGGTGTTACTCGGGCAACACAGATTCCTACTAGATGGATAGATCAGGGTGCAATTCAAGCACTAAAATTTGCTAAGACATCTAATCGATATGAAGCAGGATGTATTGAAGTACAGATGAAAAACCATATATCTGATCGAACAGCGTGGCAACGTATGCTCAAAAATGATATAGATGAATCTGTTGATTTATATAAATTAAAAGAAGAATTAGTAGGTGTTATTTCTTCAGATTTAAAAAGTTTTATATTAGAAAATGAAAAAATTGAATACATTAATTACCCATCTATTTCATTTCCAGAAAAGATTAAAAGCCTAAACTTATTAAAAGTCAATCATATTGAAGGAATACTCATTGCAATTAAAGGACAGTATTTGCTTTTTGATAATAATACTGTAATAAATATTAGAAAACATACAGGCTTTAAAATTCAATTAACCCTATAATAGTTTACAACGTTGAATATATAAATTCCCCACCAACGATGGTAGATACCACCTCAGTATCAAGAATTTCAGATGGCTCACATTGAGTAATATCATTATTTAAAATAGTCAAATCAGCATCAAAACCAGACTTAATGGTTCCACGTTTATACTCAGAAAATTCTCCGTACGCTGCCCACTGAGTAAACATTTTAAGTGCTGACATTCGATCTAAAGTTTCTTCATTATGCCAACCATTTTCAGGCCATCCATTATGATCTTGACGTGTTATAGCAGCATAGTATTCGAACATTGGATTTCCATCTTCAATAGGACAATCTGAGCCCCCGGGTATTTTTAATCCTAATTCAGTAAATGTTTTCCATCTTGAAATTCTATGTGTTCGATGATCTCCTATTCTATCTTTCATCCAGCGCATATCACTTGTACAATGACTAGGTTGCATTGAAGGTACGATTTCAAATTCTTGACATCTTAACATATCTTTATATGTAATCATTTGTGCATGCTCAATTCTCCACCTATAATCTTTTTTATAGTTTTTAGCATATACATCAATTACCATTCTATTACCTTTATCACCAATTGCATGGGTACATAATTGGAAATTAGCTTCCGCGCATCTTAATGCAATTTCTTCAAATTCTTCATAGGTTATTAATGTCAACCCGCAGCTATTAGGACAGTCAGAGTATGGTTCAAGTAACGCAGCTCCTCTACTTCCAAGCGCTCCATCGATAAATGCCTTCACTGCTCTTACAGTATAATTTTCATTTAAATAATGTCCATTATCTAAAACTTTAGAAACTAAATCTAAATGTGATGATCCAATCATTCCATAGCATCGAATTGGTAGATTATTATCATTAGCTAAATCGTTAATTGAATTAAAAATTATAGGATCTTGCCATGCATCATGAACATTAGTAATTCCATATTTCATTGCCTTATCACACGCAGTTTGAATCCATCGCTTTGTGTCCTCATTACTGTTTTTGGGAATTATTTTTCTTATTGGATCCATTGCATTATCGATGAATATACAATCATTTATAATTTCTCCACCCATGGGTGATAGCAGGGTTTCATTATATGAACTGCGTTTAATCGCAGCTTCATTCGTCCATAAAGAGTGACCATCAATTCTTGTCAAAACTATTGGATTATCTTGAAATCTATTTAACACTTCTTTCGATGGATACTCTTGATTTTCCCAAAAGGTTTGGTCCCATCCGAACCCATGAACAAAGCAATTCGGTCCAACTTCTTTGATTTTTTCTTTAACAAGTTGATAAACCTTATCGATAGATTTAATTTTTTTAAGATTAATCATTTCTAGTCTTTTACCAAAATTAGAAAGATGAAAATGAGCATCAACTAATCCAGGTAGCAATGTGTTTTGTTTTAAATCAATAGATTTGTAGCTATTATTTGGAGAATTAATGGATTCAATCTTACCATTATTAATGGTTATAGAATTTGCAACGGGGACAATATTATCTAATGTAATAATGTTACCATTTATTAAATTATAGTTATTCTTATTTAGACGCATTAAAAATAATTTACATTTAGATAATTCTATTAACAATTGAATTGTATGGGCATCATTATGAATAAAATAATTGATCTTAGAAGTGATACAGTAACGTTACCAACTAGTGAAATGCTTCAGGCTATAAATGAGGCCAATCTTGGAGATGATGTATATGTCGAAGATAGTTCTACCCTAGAATTAGAAGCATTAGCTGCAGAAATTACGGGAATGGAATCAGCCTTATTAGTCAGTAGTGGTACTATGGGAAATTTAGTTTCTAACTTAGTACATTGCCCTAGAGGAACAGAAGTAATCATGGGTCATAAGTCACATACTTTTATATATGAATCTGGAGGCATATCAACATACGGGGGCATACACTCACATCAACTTAAGAATAATGATGATGGCACTATAAATATTAATGATATTAAAGATGCAATTCGCATTGATGATGTTCATTTTCCAAAAACAAGTTTAATATGTATTGAAAACACTCATAATAAATGTTATGGATTTCCATTAGAACTTAATTATATCAATTTAGTTTGTGATACTGCACATGAAAATAATATTAAAGTTCATATGGATGGAGCACGAATGTTTAATGCATGTGTTGCATTAGATGTAGATGCAAAAAAAGTTTTAGAAAATGTTGATTCTGTAACATTCTGTTTATCTAAAGGTCTTTCTTCGCCCATAGGTTCGGTGATTTGTGGAACAAGAAATTTTATTAAAGAAGCGAGACGAATCAGGAAATCTCTTGGTGGAGGGATGAGACAAACAGGAGTTTTTGCTTCTGCAGGAATTGTAGGACTAAGATCAATGCGAAGTAGATTAAAAGAAGATCATCAAAATGCAAAATTCTTAGCTCAATCTATATACAATCTTGATGGCATAGAATTAAATCTTGATTACATTCAAACAAATATAATTTTCTTTAATTTTAATCATCCTCATATATCTTCTAGTGAATTAGTTGCTCATATGAAATCAAATGGAATTTTATTTAGTGATTATAATGGAAAGCATTGTAGGCTCGTTACTCATAATGATATATCAAGAAAAGACGTAGAAAATGTTATTGATGTATTTAATAAATTATTAAGTTAGCATATCATGTCAAAAGGAATAACACAGAAGTCAGAAGATCATAGTAAGTGGTATACTGATGTAATTACAAAAGCTCAACTTGCAGATTATGGTCCTGTTAAAGGAACTATGGTGATTAAGCCATATGGATTTGCTATTTGGGAACTTGTTAAAGATGAATTTGATAAACAATTTAAGGCGACTGGTCACCAGAATGCTTATTTTCCACTTTTTATTCCAAAATCTTTTTTAGCTAAGGAAGCAGATCATGTTGAAGGATTTGCAAAAGAATGTGCTATTGTTACTCATTCTCGTTTAATGTCAGATGAAGATAATTCAATAAAAGTAGACCCAAGTTCAAAGCTTGAGGAAGAAATTATAGTTCGTCCAACCTCAGAAACTGTCATATGGCATATGTATAAAAAATGGATTAATTCATATAGAGATTTACCAATTTTAATTAATCAATGGGCCAATGTAGTCCGTTGGGAAATGAGGACGCGTCTATTTTTAAGAACAAGTGAATTTTTATGGCAAGAGGGTCATACAGCGCATAGTACAGAATCTGAGGCTAGAGAAGAAACATTAAAGATACTTGATATATACGAATCAGTTTCAAAAAACCATTTAGCAATTCCTGTTTTAACAGGCAAAAAATCAGAATCAGAAAAATTTGCAGGTGCAGTTGATACCTATTGTATAGAAGCTATGATGGGTGATAAACGAGCACTTCAGGCCGGAACATCACACTATTTGGGTCAAAATTTTGCTAAAGCATTTGATGTTAAATTTCAGACTGATAGCAATACAGAAGAATATGTTTATGCATCAAGCTGGGGAGTAAGTACGCGATTGATTGGTGCGATAATTATGGTTCATGGAGATGATAATGGCTTGCGTCTTCCACCATCTATTGCGCCTACACAAGTAGTTATCGTTCCATTTTTTAAAAATGATGAAGAAATTAATAATATTAAGAAATATATCGATCCGTACTTGAAAGAATTAGAATCTAAAGGTATAAGAATTTTACTAGATGATCGTGAAAAAATCAGTCCGGGATTTAAGTTTAATGAATGGGAGTTAAAAGGTGTACCTGTAAGAATTGAGATTGGAGCTAAAGAAATCGAGTCCAATCAGTTAACAATATTTAGGCGTGATATTAATCAAAAGGAAAAAACACCTATAAATACACTTACTAATTATATTCAAGATATGTTGGATCAAATTCAACAAAATTTATTTCAACAAGCAGATAAGTTTAGAAAAGAAAATACCTTTACTGTAGATTCGTATGAAGAATTTAAAACAGTAATTAATAAAGGTGGTTTTGTTCGATGTGGTTGGGATGGTACAGAAATTACTGAGAAACACATTAAAGATGAGACGAAGGCTACGATTCGCTGCATTCCATTTGATGAAAGTCCTGAAAATAAACAATGTATTTTTTCAGGAAAAGATGCACTTCATGAGGCCATTTTTGCCAAAGCATATTAGTCATAGATAATGTATATATCTACTGATGCTATTATTTTAAAAAATATACCCTATAAAGAAACAAGTATAATATCTAGAATATTTTCAAAAGAAACTGGAAAAATTTCTATTATTTTCAAAGGTGCTAAAAGACAAAAAAATAATATTTCTGGAAGCATAGAGCCAGGCAATCTCATTAACATAACTTTTTTTGATAAACCTAATTTAAAAGTATCCAGAGAAATTAAGCTGATAAAGGCCTATTACAATTCCAGAAAATATCTAACGAATTTTTATTATAATATGGCAATTATTTCTTTAATTGATAAATTGTGTATGGAAAATCAGTGCTATCCCAATTTATATAATAATATTATTGAAATTTTTGATTATATAGATCAACAGAGTATGAATATAGAAATCTTATTCATTTATTTTTTAATACAATTAAATAAAAATATTGGTTATGAGATCAATTTTGAAAATTTTTTTTCAGCATCAAGAAATGATAAGATGAGCTTAAAAGATATAGAATTAATTAATACATTTAATCAAGATATTTCCAGTCTTCAGCAATTAGATAATGAAATGAGCTGTAAAATTGATTTGATTAATAGTTTAAAGATTGCTATATATAAACATATGAAAAATAATGTGATTGATTTAAATGATATTTATGCAATTAATATGTTAAAATCCATGAATGATGAAAGAACTTCTCGAACAGACCAAGCTATTTGATACAAATAATTATGAATCCAATAAAGGAAGCAAAACTGGTATATTGTTAATTCATGGTTTTACAAATACAACATATGAATTAAAAAAATTATTTGATTATTTAACAGATCAGAAATATCATGTTATTGCAGATAACCTTCCAGGGCATGGTACTTCAATTCGAGACTGTAACAGTATTACATATTATGAATGGATAGATCATGTAGAAAAAAGAATGGCATATCTATCGTCTCATTGTGATAATCTATATGTTTGTGGTATTAGCATGGGCGCATTACTCGCAATGCATATATCGGTAACCTTTCCAATTAATGGTTTAATCTCAGCAGCGCCTGTTTTAGAGTTTAATAAACCATTTAAAGTTCATATACTAAATCCACTTTTATGTCATTTATGGAAATCTCGATTAAAACGATATGAATTTAATAAAGGTCAAAAAATTTATTATGGATATAATAAGTGGCCGCTTGTAGCATTAAATGAGGTAAGAAAACTTTCTAGTTATGTTTATAAACATGTCCTTCATAAAATTACATGTCCATCTTTATTAATTCATTCAAAAGAAGATTATACATCTATATTTAATAATTATTCTATTATGAAAAGATATATACAAGCAAAAGAGATTTCATCAATGATTGTTGATAAATCTACACATAATATATTTGATTGTGATGTTGAGAAAGATATTATTCAAAATAGAATTAATAAATTTATACAAAGAAATATTAAACATTAAATTTGAAGAAAATAATGTCTCCATCATTTACGACGTAATCCTTGCCTTCCTGACGAAGCCTACCTGCACTTTTTATGCTTTCTTCATTTTTAAATTCAATTAAATCGTCAATATTATAAACTTCAGCCTTGATGAAGCCTCTTTCAAAATCAGTATGAATTACGCCTGCAGCATTAGGAGCTGATGCACCTTTTGGTATTGACCATGCTCGTATTTCTTTTGGTCCTGCAGTAAAAAAAGTTTCAAGGTTCAAAATTTTATATGCACTTCTAATCATTTTATTCAATCCTGATTCTTCAAGGCCATATTCTTTGAGAAACTCAAGTTGATCTTCTTTGTCGATACCTGCAATTTCCATTTCAATTGATCCGGATAATTCTACGACAATTTTATTTTTAGAGGTAGCATATTCTAATAAGGCTTTACTATGATTATTATTTTCATTCATTAAATCATGATCACTAATGTTAGCCACGAAAATCATAGGTTTAGATGTAAGAAGTGCAAATGATTTTAACATTACTTTCTCTTCTGCTGTTAATTTTAAATTGATTATTAAATCACCTTCATTAAGATGATTATTAATTTTATTTAATAAATCAAGCTCAGTTTTCGCATTCTTATCACCACTTTTGGCAATTTTAGAAACATTATTAATCCTTTTATCTATTGATTCGATATCCTTGAGAATAAGCTCTGTATTAATAGTTTCAATATCTCTAACAGGATTTACATTTCCATCAACATGCGTAATATCTTTACTATCAAAACATCTTACTACATGTATGATGGCATCGACATTCCGAATTTGAGATAAAAACTTATTGCCCAAGCCTTCTCCAGTACTTGCTCCTTTCACTAGTCCAGCAATATCAACAAACTCAATAGAGTTATAAATTATTTTCTCTGTTTCTATATAAGAATTTATTTGCTCTATTCTTTTATCGGGAACCTGGACAATTCCATGATTGGGATCGATAGTACAGAATGGATAATTTTCAGATGCAACCTTTGCTTCTGTAAGGGCATTAAAAATAGTTGATTTGCCTACATTCGGCAATCCTATGATTCCAACTGATAAGCTCATAGTGCTATACTTTTATTTGTACCAAGTAATTTCATACTATAAATTAATAGTATAGATATTAAGGAAGAAGTGATATGTCAAAAGAGTATGCATTAATTTTAGGTGTTTCTAGTGGAATTGGCGCTGCATGTGCAAAAGAATTTGCAAAATCTGGAATGAACATCATTGGTCTTTATATGAGAAAACCCAAAGACACAATAGAGAAACTTAATAATGAAATTTTAAATTATAATGTAGATTCCAAGTTAATTAAAATGAATGCATGTAATTATGAAGAAATGGAATCATTGCTAAGTAGTCACGAATTCAATGATATAAAAATTAAAGTTTTAATTCACTCCTTAGCATTTGGTAGCATGAAGCCAATCATACATTCTGATAAACCCAAGAGATTAAATAAAAAAAATATTGATATGACAATTGATGTAATGTCTAATAGTCTCATTTATTGGAGTCAATCTATCTATGATAATAATTTATTTATTAAAGGAAGCCAAATTATAGCTATGACTAGTGCGGGTGCTCGCAAACAATGGCTGTCATATGGTGCGGTATCTATGTCAAAAGCTGCATTGGAATCAGCATCTAGGCAATTAGCTGTTGAGCTTGCTTCAAACAGTATTGCTGTAAATACTATTCAAGCAGGAGTTACTGATACCCCTGCATTAAGAAAAATTCCAGGAAACGAGAACATGATAAAAAGAATGGAGTATATTAATCCTAATCAAAGATTAACTACTCCAAAAGATGTAGCTAAAGTGGCTTTGATGATTGGTAAAAGTTATGATACTTGGATGACAGGCAATACTATTCGAGTTGATGGTGGTGAAGATATTGTAGGTTAATAAAATATTAAATTTTGGAGAAAATTAATGGAAGCACACATTAAAACAAACAAAGGAACTATTAAATTAAATTTATTTTATAATCAAGTTCCATTAACCGTATCAAATTTTGTTAATTTAGCAAACAGAGGATATTATAATAATTTAAAATTTCATCGTGTAATAGATGATTTTATGATTCAAACCGGATGTCCTTTAGGTACAGGTACTGGAGGCCCGGGATATGACTTTGAAGATGAATTCCACGATTCATTAAAGCATGATAAGCCTGGAGTTTTATCTATGGCAAATGCAGGTCCTGGTACAAATGGAAGTCAATTTTTTATCACTCATGTTGAAACTCCGTGGCTTGATAATAATCATTCAATTTTTGGACAGGTTATTAATGATGATGATCAAGATGTCGTAAATAGTATTTCTCAAAATGATATCATTGAAAAAATAATAATAGTTGGTGAATTAAAAGAAAATAGTGAAATCAATCAACGTATTTCTAATTGGAACGAAATACTAGACCAATAATTTTATAATTATTGAACAGTATTTAAGATAGCTTGAATACTATCCCATGTTTCTTTATAGGCATCTTTAGGGTAAAGCGTATACGATTGTTTTGCCTCTGAAATAGCCTGATCTAAAAAGGATAATTTTTTGATTTTATCCTCAGTTTTTGTTGATCTTTTTAAGAATATAACAGCTAAATTATGATGGGCATTAGCAAGCATATGAATAGTTTTTTCATCCAATACTCTAATATCGCTGGGATAATGATTAATAACACTTTTATATTCAAGAGTTGCTTCTTCGTACGCACCAACATTATAGAAATACTCACCTCTTTCCATACTTAATTCATATGAATTTCTACAACTATAAAGCGATAAAAAGAGTATTAATATTAAAACTGTATTTTTCATTATCATTTCCTTAAGAGTAACCATCTAATTTCAAACTTATATTATTTCTATGCAATAAATATTTAATAATAGATTTTTCAGATTCTATTTTTATAATGCTTTAATTACCCCATGTAATTTTTCTGCTAAATTATCAACTTGCCATGATTCAATAGTTAGCGCAGGAGCGACTCTAACTGTTGAATGATGTGTTTCCTTTGCATATACGCCTTGATTTAGTAATTGAACTGAAACCTTGTGACCATCTAAGTGTTTTTCATCATGCATTTCAAATGCAGTTAATAAACCTTTCCCTCTCGTTTCTTTGATTTTATCAGGAAATTGATTTTTTATATCATTAAAATGATTCATCAATAGCTTGCCTCGCACACGTGCATTTTCAGCTAATTTTAAATCTACTAATGTTTTAATTGCATAGACTCCAACTACTGAGGCCAAAGGATATCCTCCAAAAGTAGAACCCTCAGATCCCGGCGTCAACGTATCAATAATTTCTTTTTTCCCAGCAACAAAAGAAACTGGTAATATTCCTCCCCCAGCTGCTTTTCCACAACCAATGATATCTGGCTGAACATTAAATAGTTGATATGCAAAATTTGCACCTGTTCTGCCAAAGCCAGTTTGAACTTCATCCATTGCTAACAGGATATTATATTGTTTACATAATTTTTGCACTTCAGGCCAATAGTCGTCATCAGGAACAATTACACCCGCTTCTCCCTGTATTGGTTCAACTGAATATGCAGCTATTTTATCACCCTTTTCCTCAAATAATTTTTTTAAAGCATCAATATCATTGTATGGAACTAGCTCAATTCCTGGCAGGAAAGGCCCAAAATCACCTCTTGAATCTGGGTCGTCTGACATAGAAACAGCAGCAAGAGTTCTTCCATGGAAATTACCTGTCGCTCCAACTATTATACATTCATCTTTAGGTATCTGCTTCACCTGATATCCCCATCTTCTACATAATTTAAATGTCAATTCCCAAGATTCTGCTCCTGAAACTTTTGGAACAACCTTATCCATCCCAGTAATCGATGTAGCGGCAAGTAAAAATGCGCTCATGTATTTATGTCTTATTGATCGTGGCACTGTAGGTAATTTTTCTTTTTGAAGGTGATGTATTACAGCATCAACTATTTCTTTATTTAGCTGTCCTTGATTTACAGCAGAATAACAACATAAACCATCAATTAATTCTTCTTCAACGTATGCTTCTACATCATTATCAGAAGGTTTTCGACAAATTAAAGTAGATGAATCTTTTACATGTGAAACAACCACATCCTCAAGAGGTTTATAATTCTGACCGCCTTTTTCCTTTTCAATTTTTTCATGTTCTGAGGGAGATAGGTCCCCCAATCTAATATCATCAATTGTAAGATCATCACCATAACCAGTTATTTTTAGATCAGACATCCTTACTCCCTTTTATTATTAAGTCGTTTAATTTAAATATTAATTCTAAGCTTTGTTGATTATTTAATCTTGGATCACAAGCAGTTTCATATCTATTAAGTAATTCATTGTTTTCAATATTTTGAAAACCACCTAAACATTCAGTGACATTTTCACTTGTAAATTCTATATGGATACCACCAGCAATACTTTTCATTTTTTTGTGGATTTTCATAAAAAGTTCAATCTCTTTAGTTATAGTATTAAAATGTCTTGTCTTAATTCCTTGATCATTTTTAAATGTATTGCCATGCATTGGGTCACACATCCAGATGACATTAAGTTCATGTTTATTAATAAGTTGAATAATTTCTGGCAGCTTATCTTCAATTGATTGTGCACCAAATCTTGTAATTAATAAAATTTTTCCTTTTTCATTATTAGGATTTACTTTTTTAATTATCTCAATCAATTCATACTTATCAATTGATGGACCTAATTTGATGCCTATTGGATTTTCTATTCCAGAAACAAATTCTACATGAGATCCATTAACCGACCTTGTCCTATCACCAACCCAAATCATATGGCCAGAATGGTCATAATATTTTTTATCTAAAGCATCATATTTTGTCAAAGCTTGTTCATAATCAAGTATTAGTCCTTCATGTGATGTGAAAAATTCATATAGTTCAAGATTTTTAATATTTTCTGATTTTCTATTAACTGTTTTTATAAATGATAGGGTTTGTTGAATTTTACTTATAATTTCATTGTATTCTCTTACCTGAGGTGATTGTTTAATAAAGTCTAAGTCCCATTCATTGGCATTTAATATGTTTGTATATCCACTGTTAATAATTGATCTGATTAAGTTTAATGTATATACTGATTGATTGTATGCTTCTAGCATTCGCAATGGATTCGGCGTCCTTGATTTTAAGTTGCAATCAAGACTATTGATCGCATCTCCTCGATAAGATGGAAATTCCATATTATTAAAAATTTCTACAGGGTTAGTTCGTGGTTTTGCAAATTGGCCAGCAATTCTACCGATTCTAATGGTTTTTAGTGATGTTTTATATGATAATAGAACAGACATTTGTAATAGAATATTGAGTTTATTTTTTATTAATTCTCCATTAAAATCTGAAAATGTTTCTGCACAATCCCCACCTTGAATTATAAAATAATTGCCATCATGAACTCTGGATAATCGTTTTTTTAGTAGCTTAATTTCATCTTTAAAAACTATTGGAGGTTTTTTTCTAATTTGATTGGTGGTTTTTTTCAAATCTTGACTATCTTGCCAGCCTGGCGCCTGATCAAGAATAAAATTTTTCCATGACTCTAAGGACCATCTAGACATCTAAAGCTTCCTTTTGAGTATATGTTTTTATTTGAAGTGCATGAATCTCCTTAGTTATATATTGACTTAAAGATTCATAAATCATTTTATGTCTATTTACTAGAGTTATTCCTTCAAATTTATCAGATATAACAAGAACACTAAAATGATCACCAGTACCAGTGTTATCTTTTACTTCAACACTTGAATTAGGTATATGTTGTTTAATTTTTTCTTTTATAGAATTAATGTTCATTTTTTTAAAAAATTTGGTTAAAATTTATTATGGAACAAATATTAGCTAAATGCATAGTAAATTTTAACAATTAAATTGATAATATGTCTATGAATAATTTTTATAAATTTTTATTAATCATTGCGGTCTTTCCATTTATTATGGGACAGGACACTAATGATGATATTATTGTATCTAAAAGTGACTTGAGCGAAATTGCTCAATCATTAATTAATGTGGGTGACTTTGATAATGCCATTGCTATATACCAGGAAATTTTAGATTATCAGATTAACTCATCTGGTATTAATGATATTGAAGTAGCAAGATTAAGTGAAATCATTGGAGAACTCTTAGTACAAACATATAGATTAAATGAAGCAGAAGCTTATTTTAGACAGTCACTTCTTGTTAAGTCCCAACGTTTATTTAATGAACAAATGAATATAAAACCATCTCTAGAATTCATGAGAGATTTATATGAAAATTTGGGCGATACTTTGAAAGTTAATTTCCTTGACCAGAATATAGAACTCTTAAATCAAGCAGAAATGATGATAGATGAAAATAGCTGGTCTCCATTTACATTTGGATTAGATTTACTCGATACGAATGAATCAGAAAATGTAAATGATAATATATCATTTCAAGCAATGAATCTAATGGAGATTAGTAGTTCATATATTAATGCTGGTTTATATTTTGATGCAGCAAATAGCTTAGTTAATGCAATTGCTCTTGATAATTCTATATCTTTGGATTATTTATCTCAGTTTATCGAAAAACATTCAGAGTCTAGTTCAGAAATTTTAAATGCGTTAATGAATTATTCTGGAACTGAAGATCAAGTAAAACGTCAAAATCTGTTAATTTCTAGCATTTATTTCTATCAATCAGAATTTGATTTAGCTTTTCAATATATAAATGATTATGTAGAAATTTATTTTTCTGATTTAAGAGCTTATCAAATACTTGGTGATTATTATTTCCAAACTAATGATTTTATATCTGCGCTTTTTAATTATAGGCAGGCGCAAACTTTTGAAAAAGATAATCTTTATTCTCTATTCAACCAATCAAAATGCCTATATTATCTTGAACGCTATGATGAAGCCTCTACAATTTTTTCTAAAGTTATAAAAAAAGATCCAGACAATTTTGAGGCATTTTATTACCGTGGACTTGCTAATATGAATAGTGCAAATTACAAGCAATCCATTAATGATTTTACTGATTACATTTTGTTAAACCCAATCAATGAGGAGATATACTATTACTTAGGTATATCGTACTACCAGATTGAAAAATTTAACAGAGCAAAAGAATCATTGGAAAGGTATTTAAAATTCAATAATGAAAATGGAGAAGCTCATTATTATTTAGGTATCATTAATGAAAATACCGTTGAGATTGAGACAGCAATTTACCATTATAATCAAGCTAGAAAATATAATCCTAAAATTATTGAAACAAATAGAAGGCTTGGCTTATTACATTATAAAAATAAAAATTATAGTAAAGCAATGGAGCCATTGAGAGATTATATTATTTTTAACCCTGACAGTTCTAATGTCTTAGCAACTTTTGCAGATATTTTATTTCAAGAACAACGATATCCTGAATCAATTGATGCCTATCAAAGATTATATGATGCTGATTCAAGTCAAGTTGATTATTTGTTTAATATAGCAAATGCATATATCAAAATGGATGAAATGGTTAATGCAAAAGAGACTCTTACAAAGTATATTTTATTAGGTAAAGTAGATTCGGAAATTTTATTTACTCTTGCTAATATAGAAAGTGAATTAGGTGATCATAGTAATGCAATACTTCATTATCAAATGGCTATTAATTTGGGTAAACCAACAGTCAATATGTTATATAATTTGGCAATGAGTTACGCACAGAAAAATGATTATAGTAAGGCTCTAGAGTCGTTCGAAAAAGCACTAAAATTAGATCCGAGTGATTTTGAGATTACTTACCAAATTGGAATTTGCTATAAAGAATTACAGGCTTACCAGGAAGCTATTGATTACTTTTCTTTATTTGTCGAACAAAATCCTGATGATAATTTAGCGCATTATATATTAGCTGAGATTTACTTTCTAAACTCTAACTATAAATTAGCTGAAGTTCATTTTCTTAAATCCATTAAAATGAATCCTGATGATTCAATTTCCCTTTATTATCTAGGAATGTGCAATCAGAAACTTAGTAATTTTATTAGCGCAGCAAAATATTTTAAAAAATCTATAAAAATTAATCCACAATTTGCACCTGCTCACTATGAATTAGCATTAACATATAATGAGCTTGGTAAATCAAGAGAAGTAAAAAAAGAAATAAATATATTAAGAATGTTGGATAGAGACCTATATACTTCTTTATTAGAAGAATTAGAAAAAAACTAAAAAAAACTACAACCTTTTTAAAAAAATAATTAAATTTTCGTTCTAATTTTTTGGACAAACAATTTTTATGAAATATCTTATACCACCCAGTGAGGGTAAATCAAAAATACAATCAAATAAAATAAAATTTGAAGATACAGATTTTATTTACAGTGACCATATTAAGCAAATTGTTACTTTATTAGAATTAATTGATGAGGAAGATTTAACTTCAATTTATGGAACATCAGAAGAGAAATCATTAGCTTTTCATAGACAGAATCAAGATATATTTAATAGCTATTGTGCTCATGCAATAGAAAGATATACAGGCATAGTATACAAAAATCTAAATTGGGAATCATTTTCAAATACTGAAAAAACATTCATGGATAAACATTTTTATATTTTCAGTGGATTATTCGGAATGGTCACTCCCTTAACTCTAATACCTGAGTATAAGTTAAAAATGAATGTACTTTCGCTTGATCATCACTGGAAAGACGTGATTACAGAAACTCTTAAAGATGAAGATCTTGTTATTGATTTATTGCCACAAGTTCATCGTAAAGCATATAATGCTGGTGAAAATGTTAAAAAAATTGATTTTTTTGTTATTAAAAAGGGCAAAAAATCATCAGCTGGACATTTTGGGAAAGCAGTTAAAGGTCAGCTTGTTAACTACATTGTTAAAAATAAAGTAACATCAATAGATAATTTTGATGGTTTTGAGTTTGATGGTTTTAAATGGGACGGAGAAATTTTCATTAAAGAAAATTAGTTTCACCCCTTTTTCTAATCTATTTACATTTAATATTAAAGTTTGAGGTTATATGAAAAATTACGTCCTATATTTTGTTACAGTATTTTTTTTATTTCTAATTTTAACATATAGTGATAATAAACGTGATAAATATGAATCATTTTTATTATCTAAATACCAAACAATACCTAATCATACAAAAGAAGAGTTAGAAAATATTCCAAAGCCTGAGCACCCTCATCTTGCTACCTTTCAAAATTTTTTTATGAGCCTTGACCCTGTTTTGGGATATGTTCCATCTGAAAGACTTCACGAAGCATTCAAAGAAACTAGGAATATTCAGCGTCAAAATTCAGATAGTCGATCAATTAATTGGGAAAGCATACCATCAAATATGGGTGGTAGAACAAGAGCAATTATGTTTGACCCAAATGACCCCTCCAACAATAAAGTATGGGCAGCGGGAGTAACTGGAGGACTATGGTATAATGATGATATTAGTAATATTGATTCTAGATGGGTGGCAGTAAATGATTTTTGGGATAATCTGAGTGTTTCACAAATAATATATGACCCATTAGATACTGAAACTTTTTATGTCGCTACAGGTGAGGCAAATACTGCATTGATTACCTATAGAGAATCTTCCTCAAGAGGTATAGGTATATGGAAATCTAATGACGCAGGACTAACGTGGAGTTTATTACCATCAACAGCTGACTTTCAATATGTTACGGATATGGCTGCAAAGCAAGTTAATAATGAGGTGGAAATTTATGCATCAGTGGTTTCGGGAACATATCAAGGGCAAAATCACGAGAGTGCTCCAAGCGATGGTTTATTTAAATCATTAAATGGAGGTCAAACATGGACACAGGTACTACCCAATATACCTTCTACTGACATTCCATATTCACCATCTGATATTGAAATAACCGCCTCAGGGAATATTATAGTTGGGACTATGAAAAATTTAGATGGAGATGGTGGTGCAGTTATTCTTACTTCAACAACTGGAGATTCTGATAGCTGGAGTATTTCAAACCAATATCAACAATTAATTGAAAGTAATTCAAATTATAATATACCAGGTCGAATTATTTTTTCTTCATGTGCATCTAATCCAAATATTATATATGGAGTCGTTGGGTCAGGATTTTTGAACAATATGGGTTTTAATTTATCTTATGGAAATTATATAATTAAATCATACAATGGGGGATTGAGTTGGGAAACTGTGAACCTCCCAACTAGCTCCGGAGGTGATTGGGCTTCATTGGCATGGCATGCCCTAGAAATTGAAGTGAGCCCTGTAAATCCTGATATTGTTTTTATTGGTGGGCTAGAGCTTTATAGATCTGATGATGGTGGTATCAGCTGGAGCAATTTATCTGATTGGGATTTAATGTACTATGGTGGAGGAGATCGATATGTTCATGCAGATATACATAGAGTTGCATTTCAACCCGGAAATCCTAACACTATTGCCGTAACAAGCGATGGTGGAGTTTTTTATTCTGAAAATTCATTATCATCTAATCCAGTTTTTATTGAAAGAAATCAAGGATACAATACATTGCAATTTTATACATGTGATATCTTAGATAATGATCAAAACACTTATATGGTTGGCGGCTTGCAGGATAATGGGACCTTATTTTACGATGGAGGCGATTTAGATATTAATGATATGATTAGTGGGGGCGATGGCGCTTTTTGTTTTTTTGATGATAATGACCCATTATTGATTACATCAACTTATTATAATGCTTGGTACTTTTTTAATCTTGATAATAACTCCGTAGAATATGGTAATGGAAATAGCGGAGTTTTTATAAATCCATCTGATTATGATAGTGATAATAATATTTTGTATGCGAATAAAGTACGATTCAATGGAAGCCAAGCTAATAGAATTATTAAGCTAACGAATATTGAAAGTGACCCTGATATTACTACTATTAATTTAGGTACCACGTCCCCAGTTTATTTTTCTTCTCTAAAGTTATCTCCGTTTAATTCTAATACATTATATCTTGGTACGCAATCTGGCCGCCTTTATAAATCAATAAATATTAATGGGCAGCCAAGTTCACTTAATATTGGCGATGATGATTTTCCTACAGCTAATATATCTTCAATAGATATAGGGTCTTCAGAAAATGAGATTTTAGTGACATTTTCAAATTATGGTGTTAGCTCAATATGGTATACTGAAGATGGAGGTTTAAATTGGCAGGAAAAAGAGTCTACATTGCCTGACATGCCAGTAAGATGGGGACTTCTACATCCAGATGATAGTAATTATGCTTTAATAGCAACTGAAATAGGAGTTTGGGAAACTTCAAATCTACTTGACCAAAATGTAAATTGGCTCCCTTCATCAAGTGGATTAGCAAATGTTCGAGTAGATATGTTAAGTATGAGTGGTGATAAAGTGTTAGCAGCAACTCATGGGCGAGGATTATTTTTTGGAGATTTTTTAGCTGAAGGATCTCTAATAGGTGATCTTAATAATGATAATCAAATTAATGTTTTAGATATTATTATATTGGTTAATATGATTATTAATTCTGAAGACTATAGTAATAATGCAGATATTAATTCAGATACGAATATTGACATATTGGATATTGTATTAATGGTTAATCTAATTCTTGATAATTAACGATTAATGCAATATTTATTTTATGATTTAGAAACCACTGGATTATGTGAAAGCTTTGATCAGGTTGTTAGATTTGCAGCGATTA
>PCCQ01000045.1 GCA_002731795.1 Fidelibacterota bacterium | reverse complement strand
TCACTCCAATTGCGATGGAAAAAGAATTACGATTTGCGATTAGAGAAGGTGGTCATACTGTAGGTGCTGGTGTTGTAACGGAGATTATAGAATAAGATGAATAGGATTAGAATAAAATTAAAAGCCTATGATCATGTCTTGCTAGATAAGTCAACAGAAAAAATTGTCAAAACAGCTAAGACTACTGGCGCATTAGTTTTAGGCCCTATCCCACTACCGACTAAGAAGACAATTATTACGGTCAATAAATCTGTATTTGTTGATAAAAAATCTAGAGACCAGTATCAGATTAAAGTTCATAAAAGAATAATGGACTTAATGAATTCATCAACCAAGACAGTTGATGCTTTAATGAAACTTGATATGCCTGCTGGCGTAGATATAGAAATAAGGACATAAGAATAAAGTGTTTTCAGAAGACAAAGATAACAACATAGAAAATAGTTCAAACGAAGAATCTATTGAAGAAGCTTCAGTGGAAGAAATTGCGGCAGCAGAAGTTCCACAAGAAGTTGCTGCAGAAGTCCCAGTAGAGGAAGCTCCAGAAGAAGAAGTTGCGGCAGAAGCTCCATTGGAAGAAAAAGAAATTGATCCCCAATTGTTTGATTTTATTATTGGTAAAAAATTAGGTATGACTAGTATCTTTCTTGAAAATGGTACAAGTGTTCCATGTACAATTATCGAGGCTGGACCATGTAAGATTACTCAGGTTAAAACCTCAGATAAGGATGGCTACTCAGCTCTTCAAGTAGGTTTTGGCTTAAAGAAAAATCCTACAAAATCTGATCAAGGTCATTTTAGTAAGGCAAACCTTAAAGATTCATTGAAAGTATTAAAGGAATTCAAAACTGAAGAAAATAGTCAAGATTTGCTAGGTAGTGAAATTTTAGTTAATTCCTTTAGTGAAGGTGAGTATGTAACCGTTACTGGAAAATCTAAAGGTAAGGGCTTTGCTGGCCATATGAAAAGACATAATTTTGGAGGAGGGAGAGCCTCTCATGGTAAAAATAGTGTTATGAGAAAAGCTGGTTCTGTTGGTGCGGGAACGTGGCCAGGTAGAGTTTGGCCTGGAACAAGAATGGCAGGAAGAATGGGTGGCGATAAAGTAACTGTAGAAAACTTAAAGGTTGTCAAGGTAGATAATAATAAAAATTTACTTTTTGTTAAAGGCGCTATACCAGGGCCTTCAAAATCAATTGTATATATAGAGAAATAAATATTTATGGATTATAAATTATATAGTATTAAAGGTTCCGAGAGTAGTAAGAAACTTAAGTTAAACAAAGATGTATTTGGCGTTGAACCAAATGAGCATTGTATTTATTTAGCTGTCAAAGCTGAATTAGCTTCCCTCAGACAAGGTACTAGTTCATCAAAAACTAGAGCTGAAGTTAGAGGAGGGGGAGCCAAGCCATGGAGACAAAAAGGTACTGGTAGGGCTAGGGTTGGATCAACCAGAAACCCATCAAGAGTACATGGTGGTGCAGCTTTTGGTCCAAAACCAAGAAAATATAATCTTAAAGTTAATAAGAAAGTTAAAAAAGTTGCCAAAAAAAGTGTTTTATCAAAAAAACTTATTGATAAAAAATTAATAATAATTGACGACTTTAGTTTTGAGTCTGGAAAGACAAAAGATTTTATGAAAATAATAAAAGATTTCAATTTAGATGATAAAAAAACAACTGTCTTATTGAATGAAGTTGAAGATAAGATGATTTTAGGTTCTAGAAATATTAGAAATGTTTATTTATCTGATGCTGGAAGTGCATCTACAGCAGATTTGTTAGATTGTGATACATTGATCTTAGATAAGCGAGCTGCTGAATATTATAATGAGGATTTAAAAAAGAGTTGATATGAAAAATTTTACTGAAGTTATTATTAGACCTTTATTAACAGAAAAAAGCAATGTTTTAAGTGAGTTGCAAAACAAATATGTTTTTCAAGTCTTTAAAAATGCAAATAAAATTGATATAAAAAGATCAATTGAGAATCGATTTGAAGTTAAAGTGAAGAAAGTATCTACAATTAACTGCAAAGGTAAAAATAAAAACATGTCTGTTCGGAGTAATGGTAGAGTAATTAGAACGAATGGGAATAGAACAGACTGGAAAAAGGCAATAATAACATTGTCTGGTGATGATAAAATTGATTTAATTAATGGAGACTTTTCATAAGCTATGGCTGTAAAAAAATTAAAACCAGATACACCAAGCCAAAGGTATATGTCTGTTTCATCATTTGATGAATTGACTACAAATAAACCTTACAGAAAATTAACTACTCCTATCAAGAAAACAGGAGGAAGAAATAATTCAGGTAGAATTACATCTAGAAGAAGAGGCGGTGGACATAAAAGAAGATATAGAATTATTGATTTTAAGAGAAATAAATTTGATGTTTCAGGTGAAGTATTAACAATTGAATATGATCCAAATCGTTCTTCTAGAATCGCACTAATTAATTATGCTGATAATGAAAAGAGATATATTATTGCTCCAGATGGAATTAAAGTTGGTCATAGTATTATGTCTTCTAAGTTAGAGTCAATTCCTTTTAATATAGGGAATGCAATGCCTCTATCAAGAATTCCAGATGGTATGCTTGTCCATAATGTAGAATTGAAAATTGGTAAGGGTGGGCAATTATCTAGAAGTGCTGGTGCGTATGCAAGAATTATGGCAAAAGAAGATGGAAATGTTACATTGAGACTACCATCTGGCGAAGTGAGAATGGTAAATGAAAATTGCTTAGCTACTATTGGGACTGTTGGTAATAAAAGTCATGAGAATATTAAGATAGGAAAAGCTGGTAGATCAAGATGGCTTGGAAAAAGACCTAAAGTTAGAGGGGTCGCGATGAATCCTGTAGACCATCCTCACGGTGGAGGTGAAGGAAGAACATCTGGAGGAAGACATCCAGTTAGTCCTTGGGGAACTCCAGCTAAGGGATACAAAACTAGAAAGAAAAATAAACCATCTAACAAATTTATTGTAAAAAGAAGGAAGTAATAAAAAATGGCTAGATCACTAAAGAAAGGTCCATATATTGACCCTAAGCTTCAAAAGAAAGTTGATAATTTATCATCATCTGATAAAAAGCAGGTTATCAAAACATGGTCAAGAAAGACTACTATTTCTCCTTCTTTTGTAGGATTGACATTCGCGGTTCACAATGGACATAAATTCATTCCTGTATATGTTTCAGAAAATATGGTAGGTCATAAATTAGGTGAATTTTCTCCAACAAGATTGTTTAGATCACACTCAGGAGATAGAAAAGGATAAAAATGGAAGCTTCATCGAAATTAAAATATGTTAGACAATCTCCGTTTAAAGTGAGGTTTGTTGCTGATATGATAAGAGGTAAAAATGTTGCCGATGCGATGAATATATTATCTGCAACAAATAAAAAAGCATCAAAATTTCTTTTAAAACTGCTTGATTCTGCAGTTGCCAATATTAATTATATTGATGATAATTCAAATTTTGATCCATCTGACTTATATGTTAAAACAATATTTGTTGATGGTGGTCCAATGTTAAAAAGATTTAGGCCTGCGGCTATGGGAAGAGCTACTCCCATAAGAAAAAGGATGAGTCATATCACAATCACAATAGAGAATAAATAAGAGGTATAATGGGACAGAAGACAAATCCAATTGGCATTAGAATAGGAATTAACAAAACTTGGGATTCTACATGGTTCGATGAAAAGAATTATGCAAGCAAGCTTCATGAAGATATTCTAATAAGAGAATTTTTAAATAAAAAACTTTCTGATGCAAGTTTAGCAAAAATTGAAGTTGAAAGGACAACAAAGAAAATTTCAATAAATATTTACACCGCCAGACCAGGCCTTGTTATTGGTAAGGGTGGGTCTGAAGTAGAGAGCTTAAAGAAGATGATTACAAAAATGATAGGCCTTGAAGTTCAGATAAATGTTAATGAAGTTAAGAATCCTCAACTCCAAGCAGTTCTTGTTGGACAAAACATAGCTCAACAATTAGAGAAAAAAGTTAATTATAGAAGGGTTGCAAAGAAAACAATTCAGAGTACCATGAGTATGGGCGCTGAAGGTATAAAAATTTGTATTGCCGGTAGATTAAATGGAGCTGATATTGCAAGATCAGAAACTTTTATGGAGGGAAGAGTTCCTCTTCATACATTAAGAGCTGATATTGACTATGCTCATGTAGAAGCTTTAACTACCTATGGAATTATTGGAATAAAAACATGGATTTATAAAGGAGAAATAAGGTAGCCATATGTTAGCTCCTAGAAAAGTAAAATATAGAAAACCACAAAAAGGTAGAATGAAGGGCATGTCTGTAAGGGGTAGCCATGTCGCGTTTGGTACATTTGGCTTAAAAGCACTTGAGCCAGGTTGGATTACTAGTCGTCAAATTGAGGCTGCTCGTATCGTTTTATCTAGAAGTATTAAAAAAGTAGGGAAAGTATGGATTAGGATATTCCCTCATAAAGCTATTACAAAAAAACCAGCTGAGACAAGAATGGGTAAAGGAAAAGGTTCTCCTGAGTATTGGGTTGCAGTCGTAAAGCCAGGTAGAATTTTATTTGAAATTGATGGGATAGATTTCGAGCAGGCGCAAGAAGCATTTAGAAAATGTTCAAATAAGCTACCAATAAAAGCAAAAATTGTTAGTAGGAGAGAGCTGTAAATATGGCAAAAAAAATAAATACATATGTTGACCTTTCTATTGAAGAATTACATAAAGCATTACAAGAAAAAAAAGAAATCCTGTTTAATATGAGATTTCAAAAATCTTTGCAGCAACTAGATCATCCAATGGCGATTAGAAATGCAAAAAAAGATATTGCAAGAATTAAAACAAGAATTAGTGCAATGAATAATAAAAGAGAAATATAATGGAACAGAAAAATAATATAGAAAATAAGAAGCAGCTTGTTGGTGAAGTTATTGAGTCTCCTATGGAAAAAACAGCTGTAATTAAGGTTGAAAGAAGATTTCCTCATCCAATCTATAAAAAATTTATAAGTAAATCAAAAAAGTATTATGCACATGACCCTGAAAATATATGTAATACTGGAGATATTGTTAGAATTTTGGAGTCCAAGCCAATTAGCAAAAGTAAGAGATGGGTCGTTATGGACATCGAAAAGAAAGCAGTTAAATAAAGGTTAAGATTTGTGATTCAACAAGAGACTAGATTAAATGTAGCGGATAACACTGGAGCAAAAGAAGTTTTGTGTATTAGAGTTTTAGGTGGTACAAAGCGTAAATATGCAAGACTTGGTGATGTGATAGTAGTTACCGTAAAAAAAGCAATCCCTGGTGGAAATTTAAAAAAAGGAACTATTTCTAAAGCTGTTATTGTTAGAACTAGGAAAGAAATTCGCAGAAAAGATGGTTCCTATATAAGATTTGATGACAATGCTGCTGTTTTAATAAATAATCAAATGGAGCCTACAGGTACTAGGGTTTTTGGTCCTGTTGGAAGAGAATTAAGAGAGAAAAAATTTATGAAAATTCTTTCTTTAGCTCCGGAAGTGATATAAATATGAAATTTAAAAAAAATGATATTGTTCAAGTAATAACAGGGAAATACAAAGGTCAACAAGGAAGAATAATTAAGGTATATCCTGAAAAAGATAGAGTGATTGTAGAAGGTGTTAATATTATTAATAAGCATGAAAGACCAACTCAGGAAAATCCTCAGGGTGGAATTATGAAAAAAGAAACATCAATACATTCATCTAATGTATTGTATGTTGAAAATGATTCACCTGTAAAGATTGGATATAAATTTCTTGATAATGGTTCAAAAGTTAGATATTCAAAAAAAACAAATAACATTTTAGATTAAATATAGATTATGGAAAAAGCAAACTTAGAAAATTTTTATAAGCAAAATATTATACAAGAATTACATAAAGACTTGAATTGCGACAATGTAATGCAAGTCCCACGATTAGAAAAAATAGTTCTAAACATGGGTTTAGGTGATGCTAAGGATAATAAAAATGGCTTAAAGCAAGCCGTTGAAGAAATGGCAGCTATTTCTGGACAAAAACCTGTTATAACTAGATCAAAGAAAGCTATTTCTAACTTTAAAACTCGGGAGAAGGATCCTGTTGGAGTATCTGTTACTCTTAGAAGAAGAAATATGTACGAATTTCTTGAAAGATTTATTGCTATTGTATCTCCTCGAATTAGGGACTTTAGAGGATTTTCTCCTAAAGGTTTTGATGGAAGTGGAAATTATAACTTTGGAATAAATGAGCAGGTAATATTTCCTGAAATTAATTACGATAAAATTAATGGCATAAGAGGTATGAATTTAACATTTGTAACTTCTGCTAAAGATGACAAATCAGCATTAAAATTAATTAAATTATTTGGATTTCCTTTTAGAGAGGTATCTAAAAAAGCGACTGAGGAGAGTATATAAATGGCTAAAAAATCTAAAGTTGTCAATAATCATCATAAAATCAAGTTATCAAATAGATATTTTGAAAAAAGAAAAAAACTATTAGAGCAAATTTATAATCCTGAACTCTCTTTTGAAGAGAGACAGGCTTTTAGATTGAAATTGGAAAAATTGCCTAAAAATTCTAGTAGAATACGAGTTCGTAATAGGTGCAATGTTACAGGTAGACCCAGAGGAGTATATAGAAAGTTTGGCTTATCCAGAATAACTTTTAGAGAATTAGCTTCTAAAGGAATGATTCCTGGAGTATCAAAGGCTAGTTGGTAAAATAAAAGGAAATTATTACTTATGACGATGACAGATCCAGTAGCAGATTTTTTAACAAGAATAAGAAATGCTCAAATGGCATTAAAACCTTGGACAGATATACCTGTATCAAAATTAAAGATTAGACTCTCTTATGTTCTTAAGGAAGAAAATTTTATAAGAGATTATATATTGATTAAAGATGAAACGCAGGATAGTTTAAGAATTTTCTTGAATTATGATCAGAATAATAATCCAGTCATCCATGGTATTGAAAGAATAAGTAAGCCAGGATGTAGAAATTATGTTAGTTCAGATAAATTACCACGAGTATTAAATGGTATGGGTATAGCAATTTTATCCACTTCCAAGGGTGTTGTTTCGGATAAAAAAGCTAAAACATTAAACGTAGGTGGAGAAGTCCTCTGCCATGTTTGGTAAAACTAAGGAAAATATTTTATAATGTCTCAAATCGGAAGAAAAGAAATTGTAATTCCTGAAAAGGTGTCAGTAAATATTGAAAGTAATTCTATTACTGCTAAAGGACCTTTGGGTGAGTTATCATTAAATTTTAAAGATGGTATTAACATAACAATTAAAGATGATAGTTTGATTGTAGCTAGAAAAGACGATTCTAAAATAAACAAAGAGCTGCATGGACTAACAAGAGCTCTAGTTTCTAATATGATTGAAGGTGTTTCTGAAGGATATAAAAAAGAATTACAACTAGTGGGTGTTGGATATACTGCAGATGCAAGTAGTAATAAATTTTTACTTCTTAATCTGGGGTATTCTCATCCTATTTATTTTGAAAAACCAGATACTATAACCTTTGAAACTCCAAATAATACTACGATTATTGTTAAAGGTATTGATAAACAAGAAGTAGGAGAAGTTTCAGCAAAAATAAGAAGTTTAAGAAAGCCTGAGCCATTTAAAGGCAAAGGAGTTAAATATTCTGATGAGCACATTAGAAGAAAAGCAGGAAAAACAGTCGGAGCATAGATGTCAGTTATAACTAAAAGAAATCATTGGAAAAACAAGCAAAGTAGAATTGCTTATAAAATTAATAAAAAATTGAAATGTCCAAAAATTATTATTTTTAGATCTAATAAAAATATTTCCGTTCAATTAATTGATAATAAAACTAATTCTACTATCTGTTCTTCCTCAAGTCTCGATAAAAGTATAGCTAAAGAAATAGCTAAAAGTAAAAATAAAATTGACGTAAGCAATATTGTGGCTAATGATCTTTCAAAGAAATTAAAAACTAAAAAAATTGATCAGGTTGTTTTTGATAGAAGTGGATATAGATTCCATGGAAGAGTTAAAGCTATAGCAGATACGCTTAGAGATAACGGAATAAAAATTTAGAAAAGGAGCATAATGAGAACATTTATTAATCCTGCAGAGCTTGATTTGAAAGATGAGAATGTAATCTCAATAAAAAGAATATCAAAAGCAACTACAGGTGGAAGAGCTATGAGATTTAATAGTGTAGTTGCTGTTGGTGATGGAAATGGCCATGTAGGTTTAGGTTTTGGAAAGGCTATTGATGTAGCATCTGCTGTGAACAAAGCAAAAGAGGATGCAAAGAAAAATATTTTTAAAGCACCAATAATTAATTCAACTATACCTCATGAGTTAAAAATTAAATATGGATCTGTGAGACTAATTCTTAAGCCAGCATCGCCTGGAACTGGTATTATTGCAGGTGGTGCGGTAAGACAGGTTCTAGAGTTGGTAGGTATTACAAATATTTTATCAAAAGTAACTGGTTCTTCGAATCCTGTAAATGTTGTCAAAGCAGTACAAAAAGGATTAATGGAACTTAGGGATCCTCTTATGGTGGCTAGAGATCGAGGAATTAACTTAAAACAACTTTTTAGCTAGGGGTTAGCATCGATGGCAAGTAAAAAAATTGAGATAAAACTAGTTAAAAGCCCAATTGGCTACAAACCTAATGTTAAGAAAACTCTTGAGGCTTTAGGCTTAACTAAAATGAATAAAACTGTAGTCAAAAATATTAATCCTCAGATTCAAGGTATGATAAAAACTATTGAATTTTTGATTAAAACAAAGGAAATATAATGGGTTTGAATAATTTGAAACCAGCTAAAGGGGCTACCTCTAATAGAAAAAGAATTGGACGAGGTAATGCTACTGGACAGGGAAGAACTGCAGGCAAGGGCCACAATGGCTATAAATCTAGGTCAGGAACAAAAGCTAAATTGCATTTTGAAGGTGGACAAACACCTCTAGCCAGAAGATTACCTAAACGTGGTATGGGTAATGGTAAATTTAATCACCTTAGAAAAAATAAAAAAAATATTCAAATTCTTAATTTGGGTGATTTAGTAAAATTAAATTTAAAAGATATTGATAAAAATATATTAAAAGAAAATGGTTTAATAAAAAATGTCAATTCTCAGGTTAAAGTACTCGGTGATGGAGAGGTTAATTCATCAATCAACATTAAAGTAGATTTTTATAGTGATTCCGCTAAAAGTAAAATTGAAAAAGCTGGAGGAAAGGCTGATATTATATGATCAAAAGTTTCATAAATATTTTTTACATACCTGAACTTCGAAAAAAAGTAGCTTTTACATCTGCTTTGCTTCTTGTTTATAGACTTGGGGGGCACGTACCTTTACCTGGGCTTGATAGGGTAGTTCTTCAAAGAGTTATGGAAACTTACAAATCTACAATATTAGGTCTATATGATATGTTTGCAGGTGGATTTTTCTCTCAAGCTTCAATTTTTGCACTTGGAATTATGCCCTATATATCTGCTTCTATTATAATTCAGCTTTTGGGTTCAGTAGTGCCATACTTCCAACGTCTTAATAAAGAAGGTGAAGAAGGTAGAAGGAAAATTATCCAACTTACCAGATATGGAACAGTATTAATTTCTTTATTGCAATCTGTGGGTGTATCTGTGTTTCTCGCAAGTCAAGAATTTCAAATGGCTGGTGGAGCTCAGCCTGTTGTACCTAATGCAAACTTTATGTTTTATTTTGTTACTATTGTTACTTTAGTTACAGGAACAGTTTTTGTGATGTGGTTAGGAGAAAAAATTTCTGATCATGGATTGGGTAATGGAATTTCACTTATAATTATGGTTGGTATTTTAGCTCAAGCTCCTCATGTTTTTAATATACAAATGGCACAAATAGCTGAACAACCCTCAGCCTATATACTCACTTCTGTAATTCCAGCTATTTTATTGATGGTAGTAATAACTTTATTTGTTGTTATGATTACTACTGGTGTAAGAAAAATTCCAGTCCAATACGCAAAAAGAGTTGTGGGCAGAAAAGTGTATGGTGGCCAAGCTACACATTTGCCATTGAAAATTTTAACTGCTGGTGTGATGCCGATTATTTTTGCACAGGCTTTAATGTTTCTACCAAACACCATTGGTTCAATGTTTTCTGGATCATTAGGTCAATGGTTTATTACAAATTTTAGTCCAGATAGCTGGATTTATGCTATTTTCTTAGCAATTTTAATAATTATTTTTACATATTTTTACACTGCAATAGCATTCAACCCTGTTGATGTTGCAGATAATATGAAAAAGAATGGTGGTTTTATACCTGGCGTTAGACCTGGAAAATCAACAGCAGATTATATTGATAACATTTTAACAAGAGTAACTTTACCAGCTTCATTCTTCCTAGCTTTTGTAGCAATTATTCCAACTGGTTTGATGAAGTATGGAATGGATCCTTCCTTAGCTATGTTTTATGGTGGAACTAGTATATTAATTTTAGTTGGAGTAGCATTAGATACTCTTCAGCAAATAGAGTCACATTTAATTACCAGGCATTATGATGGCTTTCTCAAGTCAGGTAAAATTCAAGGAAGAAGTAAAAGAAAATATTAATATCATGATTAAGATTAAATCTAGAACTGAAATTGAAAAAATGAGTCGTGCTGCTGAAATAGTAAGAGATTTACTTTTTGAACTTGAAAATTTGGTTAAACCTGGTGTAACAACATTAGAATTAGATGCATTCGCAGAAAATTTTATTCTAAATCAAGGGGCTAAACCTGCGTTTAAAGGATTGTATGGTTTTCCTGGCACATTGTGTGTTTCAATTAATGATGAAGTTGTCCATGGAGTACCAAGCAATAGAAAATTAATCGAGGGTGATATAATCGGAATTGATGTTGGATCAATACATGAAGGTTTTTACGGAGACCATGCAAAGACATTTCCAGTAGGAGATATTGATTCTGATAAAGAAAAACTAATTGATGTAACAAAAGAATGTCTCATGAAAGGTATTAATCAAGCAAAGCCAGGCAATAGAATTGGTGATATAGGTCATGCTATTCAATCCTATGCTGAATCATTTGGGTTTGGTGTAGTTAAAGATTTAGTAGGTCATGGTATTGGTCAAGAATTACACGAAGAGCCTCAAATACCAAATTATGGAGAGCAAAATACTGGAGATTTAATAAAAGAAGGAATGTGTTTTGCTATAGAACCAATGATTAATTTTGGGACTGATGAAATATTCACCAAAACAGATAATTGGACTATATGTACAAAAGATGGCACTCCATCAGCCCATTTTGAGCATACAATAACAGTTGATAAAGATGGACCAAGGATTTTGACAGTATAATGGCAAAAGAAGAAAATATAGAAGTTGATGGTACTATTCTAGAAACTCTGCCTAACGCTATGTTTAGAGTAAAGTTAGAGAATGGTCATGAAATTTTAGCTCATATCTCAGGAAAAATGAGAATGAATTATATTAAGATATTAACCAATGATAAGGTAAAGTTAGAATTATCTCCTTATGATTTATCTAGAGGTAGAATAACCTATCGATATAAGGACTAAATGCAATGAAAGTAAGAGCTTCAATAAAAAAAATGTGTAAAGATTGTCAAATAATTAAGAGAAGAGGTGTTCTCAGAGTTATTTGCATAAATCCAAAACATAAGCAAAGACAAGGATAACAATCAATGGCAAGAATTGCAGGTGTAGATTTACCAAGAAATAAAAAAGTAGAGTTTGCAATACAATATATTTATGGTATTGGAGCATTTAAAGCAAAAGCAATATTAAGCGCTTCCTCCGTAGATCCAAATATCAGAGTAAATAAACTCACTGAAGAGCAGATAATTGCAATAAGAAATGAAATTTCTGAAAACTATAATGTTGAAGGTGAACTTAGAGGTGAAATAACTAGAAATATTAAGAGATTAATGGATATTGGAACCTATAGGGGTACAAGACATAAAAAAGGACTTCCAGCGAGAGGACAAAACACAAAAAATAATTCCAGAACAAGAAAAGGTAAGAAAAAAACTGTTGCTGGTAAGAAGAAAGCTGTATAAAGGAGTTAAATTTGGCTAGAGTAAAGAAAAAAAGTAGAGTAGCAAGTGATGGCATTGCTTTTATAAAAGCAACTTTTAATAATACTATTATAACAATAACTGATAAAAATGGTAATGCAATCGGCTGGAAAAGTGCAGGATCTCTTGGCTTTAAAGGTTCAAGGAAAAGTACTCCATTCGCGGCTTCGCAAGCAGCTGAAGAATTAGCAAAAGAAGTAATTGATAGAGGTTTAACTACAGTAGAAGTTCGGGTTAAAGGACCTGGAGGAGGTAGAGAATCTTCAATAAGATCTTTGCGTGCAGCAGGATTAAATATAACTAGTATTACAGATATGACTCCTATTCCACATAATGGATGTAGGCCACCTAAAAGAAGAAGGGTATAATTTAAATATGGCTAGATATACAGGACCAAGAGCAAGAGTTTGTAGAAGATTAGAATTTCCAGTCTTTGAGTCACCTAAATTTGGAAATCCGAGAAAAAATTATCCGCCAGGACAACACGGTAATTCAAGAAGAAGAAAACTTTCAAATTATGGAATTCAGTTGAGAGAGAAGCAAAGAATCAAATATTTGTACGGTTTACTTGAAAAACAATTTAGAAATTATTTTAAAAAATCTCAAAAAAAAGACGGTCCTACTGGTGAAAATTTATTAATTATGCTTGAGTCAAGACTTGATAATACTATTTTTAGATTGGGTTTTGCCCCAACAAGAAGATCAGCAAGGCAGTTAGTTTCTCATAAACATTTTTTAGTAAATAATAGAGTTGTTAACATACCATCATTTCAATTGAAAGAAGGTGATTTTGTAACAGTGAGGGATAAAAGTAAAAAAATGGAGATTTTTCAAGAATCACTTAGAAAAATTCAAGGTGATAATCCTATGCCATGGTTAGGGATAGATAAAGCGAAACTTCAAGGTAGTTTTTTATCATCTCCTCAAAGAGATGAAATAGTTGAACCTATTAATGAACAGTTAGTGGTTGAATTGTATTCAAAATAATTATAAGGGTAAATAAATATGTCTAAGAATAAACATTTTTCTGATATTAATGTTAAAATACTTAATGAAAACGAAACTTCTCTTTCTCTAGAGGCCGAACCATTTGAAAGAGGTTATGGTGTTACTGTTGGAAATAGCCTAAGAAGGATTCTATTAACCTCAATCCCTGGTGCTGCCATTACATCTATTAAAATTGACGGTGTACAGCATGAGTTTACAGCTATTGATGGAGTAAAAGAGGACTTGACTGAAATAGTTCTAAATCTCAAGGAATTACGTTTTGGCATGAAGGATGAAGGTCCTGAAACAATTAATTTTTCAATTCAAGGCCCTTCTGTGATTAAAGGTAAAGAACTAAACAAGCATTTGAATGATTTTGAAGTTTTAAATACTGACCACCATATTGCAGAAATAACATCAGATAAAAAATTTGATATAGAAATGAGAGTTCAAAGAGGTAGAGGATATTCATTAGCAAATTCTAATAAAAGATCTGATGATACAATTGGAACAATAGCTATTGATGCTCTTTTTAATCCGATATTAAATGTTTCTTGGAATGTTGATCCTATAGCTACTTCTTCTGAAGGACATGAAAAATTATCTTTAACAGTTGAATCAGATGGTTCAACTAATCCTAAAGATGCGATGAATCATGCAGCTACAATTGCCAGAGATCATTATGGTTTTTTCCTTTTTGATGATTCAGAAGCAATTAAGGCTGTTGATGATAAGGAGTTATCAGAAGCTCTTGAAACTAAGAATCTATTATTAAAAACAATAGATGAGATGGAATTATCAGTTAGAAGCCATAATTGCCTACAAGCTGCAGGAATAAAAACTATTGGAGAATTAGTTTCTAAAGATGAGAGCGAGATGCTCAAATTTAAAAACTTTGGTCGTAAATCATTAACGGAATTAGTTGCAAAACTTAGTGAATTGGGACTTGAGTTTGGCATGGATATTTCACAATATATGAATATAGAGTAATAATATGAGACATTTAGTAAAAGGTAGAAAATTAAATAGAACTGCAAGTCATAGAATTGCATTAAAAAGAAATCTTGCAATGTCATTAATAGAGCATAAAAGTATTAAGACTACTCTTCCAAAAGCCAAAGAACTTCAAAGTTTTGTTGAAAGATTAGTTACATATGCTAAAAAGGGAAATTTATCTAGCCATAGATTAATTACTCAAAAACTACCAGGAAAATTAGGAAAAAAGATGGCTAATATCTTAATTCATGATATTGCTCCTAACTATTCAGATCGTTCTGGTGGATATACTAGAATAATTAAATTAGATAACAGAAAAAATGATAATGCAACAATGTCTATTATTGAATTTGTTTCTCTTGATTCGGATACAAAAGTAGATGAAGACAGTAGTTCAGTTTCTGAATAGCAAATATTTTTTTTTAATTATAATATCTAATTTTGTTTTCTCATTTGATCGAGATTTTAATACATCAATATGGGTCGAACGTCATCATCTATATTCTAAATCCTCAATTGAGTCATTAATATTCTATGCATTTGAAAATAATATAAAAGATATTTTCTTACAGGTACGCTCCAGAGATGATGCGTTATATAAATCAAAATTAGTAACTTTTAATCAAAATGTTGATGAAAATTTAGATCCTTTAGAATATGCTTTAATACTTGGTGACCTGTTAAACATAGAAATTCATGCTTGGATTAACACCTATTTAGTATGGACTTCACCAAAACCGCCATTTGATAAAGAACATATTTTATTTAAATATCCTGAATGGATAGATAATACATCTCAAAATAATAAATTAGATAATAGTATTTACTTATCACCAAGTCATCCTGAGGTTAATGTATATTTATTTGATATCATTGAAGAATTAATAAAAGAATATCCAAATCTAGCAGGAATACATTTTGACTATATAAGACATAATGATAAAAATCATGGATTTAATGATGAAGCAATAAGTCAATTTCAAAAGGAATATTTTTTTAATCCTAAACTTGTAATTCAAAATTATACTGAATTAGGATTAAGCAAGGTTGAAACTGATTCTCTTATCAATTTATGGAGTACTTTTAATCAAGAAAATATAACCACATTACTAAAAGATATTAAAAATTTTATAAATTCAACAAATTCCAAAATTTTATTAAGTGCTGCGGTAAAACCAAATCCCTTAGAGGCAAAAAATAGATGGTCACAGGATTGGGTAAAATGGATTAATGATGGAATTCTTGATTTTATAATACCAATGAATTATACAATAGATGAAAAGATATTTATTGATAATATTAAAAAAATAAGTACACAGATAAATAATAAGGATAAAGTTTTAATGGGTATCGCTATTTACAATCAATCTATACCCATGATTTCAAGAAAAATTATTTTGTCAAAATATAGTGGATATAGTAAGATATGTTTGTTTTCTTACAGCACAATTATAAATGATGATTTTGACTTAGCATCTTTAAAATATGAATACTTAAATAATAAATATTTAATAGAGGATTAGACTTTGAATAAAGAAAGAAATATTTCAGCAAATATAGGCACTAAATTATCCTGTAAGGGTTGGCAGCAAGAAGCGGCTCTAAGGATGTTACAAAATAACCTTGATCCAGATGTTGCAGAATCTCCAAAAGATTTAATTGTTTATGGTGGTTATGGAAAAGCAGCTAGAGATTGGGAATCATATGATAAAATAGTATCTGCACTAAAGGAATTAGAAAATGATGAAACATTATTAATTCAATCAGGAAAACCTATTGCAGTATTTAAAACTCATGAATATTCTCCAAGAGTTTTAATATCTAATTCAATGATTGTTCCTAAATGGTCTAATTGGGAAAATTTCAGAGATTTAGATAAAAAAGGATTAATGATGTATGGTCAAATGACTGCTGGAAGTTGGATATACATAGGTACACAAGGTATTCTTCAGGGTACATATGAAACTCTCGCTGAGGTAGCAAGAAGACATTTTAATGGATCACTTAAAAATACTTTAACAGTAACTGCTGGATTAGGTGGTATGGGAGGAGCACAGCCATTAGCGGTTACAATGAATGAAGGTGTAAATATTAGTATTGAGATATGCAAGAATCGAATACAAAAGCGTTTAGATACAAAATATTTAGACTGCTGGACAGATAATTATTCTGAAGCTGTAGATAAAGCCATCACATGTAAAAATAAAGGTGAGGCTATATCAATAGGCTTATTGGCAAACGCAGCAGATATTCTACCAAAACTTTTAAATGATAATATAATTCCAGATATACTAACAGATCAAACATCATCTCATGATGAATTAAATGGATATGTGCCTAATAATATGTCACTGAAAGAAGCAGACCAATTAAGAATTGAAAATCCAGATAGATATATAAAAGAATCATATAGAACGATGGGTGAACATTGTAAGTCAATGCTAGAATTACAAAGTAGAGGAGCCATTACATTTGATTATGGAAATAATCTAAGAGGCCAGGCTAAGGAAAATGCTGGAGTTCGTGATGCTTTTGATTTCCCTGGATTTGTCCCCGAATATATAAGGCCACTATTTTGTGAAGGTAAGGGGCCATTTAGATGGGTAGCTCTTTCTGGAAACCCTGATGATATATATAAAACTGATGCAAAAGTTTTAGAACTATTCCCAAATGATAAGGCTTTAGAAAGATGGATTAGAATGGCACAAGAAAAAGTTAAATTTCAAGGACTACCTGCTCGAATATGTTGGTTGGGATATAGAGAAAGAAATATCTTTGGAGAGGCAATAAATGATATGGTAGCAAATGGTGAGTTAGAAGCACCAATTGTAATTGGTAGAGATCATCTAGATTCTGGCTCTGTTGCATCTCCAAACAGAGAAACCGAATCAATGAAAGATGGCTCAGATGCAGTTGCAGATTGGCCTATTTTAAATGCACTATTAAGTACTTCTGGAGGCGCATCTTGGGTATCTGTTCATAATGGTGGTGGAGTAGGCATTGGATACTCTATTCATTCAGGCTTGGTTATCGTTGCAGATGGCACTGAACATATGAGGCAAAGGTTAAATAGAGTTTTGACAAATGATCCTGGGATTGGGGTGGCTCGTCATTTAGATGCTGGTTATGAAAAAGCATTGAAAATATCAAAGGAAAGAAATCTAAAAATTCCAAAATAATATGCTAACAAAAATCTACAACATAAAATATTTAGTAACATATGATGACGATAGAAATGATGTTGTAATTCAAACACCAAAAAATATTATAATAAAAGATGACAAAATAGATAGTGTAAATTTTAAAGACATAGATTATGAAGCTGATTATGAAATCAATGCAAATAATGCCTTATTATCTCCTGGGTTTATTGATTCGCATACACATCTAATATTTGCATCGAATAGAGCAGATGATTTTTCAAAAAGAATTTCCGGTCAATCCTATATTGATATTGCCAATTCAGGAGGTGGAATAAAATCTTCTATTAATTCATTTAGAAAAACATCAAAAGAAGAAATTCTCAAAGATTGTGAAAAGAAAATACCTTTTTTCCTTAAAAATGGAACTACAACAATTGAAGTAAAGTCGGGTTATGGTTTATCTTTGGAAGATGAATTGAAAAGTTTAAATATTATAAAAGAACTAAATGAGAAATTTGATGTAGACCTGGTTTCTACATTTATGGGGGCGCATGATTTTCCGCCAGAAATTAAAGATAAGAATTCTTATGTTGATTTAATTTGTAACGAAATGATTCCTGAGGTGAGTTCCAAAAATCTTGCAGAATTTTGTGATGTATTTTGCGAACAAGGATATTTTGATATAGAGCAGACTCTTAAAATTTCTCAATGTGCCCATGATTATAATTTAAAAATGAAATTACATGCTGATGAGTTTAATGATTCAGGTGCTGCTTTTATTGCCGGTGAGATAAAAGCTGTATCAGCTGATCATTTAATGCAAGCAAATGAATCTGGACTTAGGAATATGTCTAAAAATAATGTCATTGCAACGATACTTCCTGGAACGACATTATTTCTAGGTATGAGAACATATGCTAATGCTCGTAAAATGATAGACTTAGGGTGTGATGTTGCAGTTGCATCTGATTACAACCCAGGTTCTAATACAATTTATTCAATCCCATCAGTAATGGCATTGGCAACATTGTATTGTGGCTTAACAATTAATGAAGTATTTAAAGCCGTTACCTTTAATGCGGCAAAAGCCTTAAATCGTTCTCATGTTCTTGGTATGATTAAAAAGGATTATATTGCTGATATACTTTTTTGGGATATTAATAGCATAAGCGAAATACCATATTGGTTTAATGCTGATAGAATAACTTCTGTAATTAAGAATGGAAAATTAGTTTTCCAAAATGAGATTAATTAAAACTACAATATCTAACACATTATATTCAGTATCTTGGTTCAAGTCAGAACATTCACAATCAACTAATATCAATTCAAGAATACAGTTATTCATATTAAAAATGAGATCTAGAACATCTTGTTGATTATCATTATTACAGTCCCCTGCAAGTGAGGTATCATAAACAACGGCTCCTATATCTCTAGTAGTCCCATCAGGGTCAGTTTGATTTGGATTTCCAGAATCTATACATGGTGAATCTATTGAATAGCTGTAGTCCCTATTTTCGATATCAGTAAATAAGGGATCTTGATAAATTAAGTTTATTCCTTCTGGCTCCCACGGAGTCCAAATACTTCCTCAGCCAGGACAGTTTTCCATGAAATCATACTCGCCATTATTCCATGAATTTGAATAATTAATATTACATGTAGGGTCTTCTGTGATTATAGCTAAGCCATAGGTCGAGTTATTGATAAAATTTGAGTTATCTACGTTAACTGTAACTTGGTCCATAAGTTTAAGACCAATATTATTATCAATGAAATTACAATTTTCGATATTTCCAGTTGATGTTCCAGAAAAATTCAGTCCATCATATTCTCCATTAACAATTGAACAGTATTTAATATCTAAATTACAAGGGTAGTCTTCTGAGCCATACACCCAAATACCTGCATAATTTTGTAGATCTATTATTGCTCCATTTCCTTCAATCATTACATTTCCTTCATAAAGCCCAATGCCACCATAGTAAGTAGTATTTGAATCTAAAATTAAATACTTATCATACTCACCAATAGGTTCAGCATTATCGTAAACTTCTTGCAATGATATTGGGAATAGTACACTTATAATAATAAATAAATAAATCACAAACTAATTTAAACATTTTTTGAATCAATAAAAAAAATATAAAGTAACAGATTATTTCAATGGTCTACGATAGTATTCGAAAGGAGATTTTGAATCATACCATTTTGAAAAAATTTTTATGACGATAGTATCTTTAGAAAATTTTTTTGAGATTCCAGATTTAACATGCCCTGTTACAAATTTGAAATTCTGTTTTTTACACCAATTAATATAAATCATTTTTAACAGTTTAGAATATCCAAACTTCTTACGGTATTTCGATCTAACCAGAAACATATAGGTATAGATAGTATTTTTTTTACCAAGATTAGTATCATAGTGGGACCATGACTCATTAGAAAATATTTCAAGAGGGACACCAATTATAAATCCAATAATTTCATTGTTTAGCCTTGCTACAAAAGGAAAAGTTTTATGATTAAAATATTTTTTAATATTATTATTATTAATCAGCGCATTTTTTCCATATAATGCATGAAGTTCTTTACATAAATTGATGATTTGTATTGAATCTGATAGACCTATTTGCTCAATCAATTCAAATCTTAGACCATTGGATGATTCAGCTAAAAGCTCTATTTTTGAGTCTGATTGATTATTATTGTTTTTATCCATATTTAATTTATTTCTATTTAAACTTTAATTATTAATATTTAATAACTTTTTTATTTTTTAAATTTACAGAATATGATTGATACTTTTAATCAAAGACTAAAAAAAGATAGTATGCAAAAAAATAGTAAGCTATGTATTGGGCTCGACATCGATCCTGATAGAATGCCTGACTATATGGATAAAAGCTTACAAGGGATAGAATCACATTTAAAAGATATCATTGATTCAACTACTGAAATATGTCTTGCTTATAAGTTAAATATGGCATTTTACGAGCAATTTGGATTTAAGGGATATGAATTGATGGAAAAAATTGTATCCTATATTGATGGTAGAAATATCACTGTTGCTGATGGTAAAAGAGGTGATATAGGAAATACAACTAAAAAATATGCCATTGCAATTTTTGATACTATTGGTTTTGATTCTATTACTGTTTCAGCTTACATGGGAGCTGATTCAATCATTCCATTTATTAGTAATAGAGCCAAAGGCACTTTTGTTTTATGCTTAACTTCAAATAAAAGCGGTAAAGATATACAGGAATTCAAAAATAATAATGATACTATGTATGAATATATTTCCAAATTATGCAATAAATTAAATATAAATGATAATATTGGATTAGTTGTAGGTGCAACAAATCCAGAAAATATGGAACAAATCAGATCATTAAACTCACTTCCATGGCTTATCCCAGGCATAGGTGCTCAGGGTGGTGATTTAGAACAATCTGTTACAATTTCTAATAAAAAAAATTCCATTGGTTTAATTAACGTATCAAGAGGAATTTTATTTGCTGGAGACTGTTCAATACATGATGTTGTCAAAGCAACTGAGAATTATAATGATAAAATAAATGGATTTTTTAAATGAAAAATATAATATATGATTTATTGCTTCAAAAAGGAGCAATTATGGAAGGCCATTTTGTCCTAACATCTGGTTTGCATAGTAATAGATATATAGAAAAGTTTAGAGTTTTAGAAGATCCTAAAGCATTAGAAATAATTTGTAAAGAAATGGCGAGTAAATTTAAAGGAATAGATTTAGTCGTAAGCGCAGCAATTGGGGGAATATTATTAAGCTCTGGAGTCGCAAGAGAGTTTGGAGTAAAGGGTATTTTTTGCGAAAGGGTTAATGGTAAAATGGTCTTTAAAAGAGGATTTGTCATACCTGAAAATTCTAATGTTTTAATTGTTGAAGATATTGTTACAACAGGAGGATCCATAAAAGAAATAATACAAATTTTAAATGATAAAAAAATAAATATTAAAGGTATTTGTAGTCTAGCTCACCGAGGTGATAGTATAGACTTTGGATACAAATATGTTCCTCTAGTTAATATAGAAATAGATACATGGAATAAGGATGAAATCCCTGAGTGGTTAAAAAAAATTAATATTACTAAACCAGGTAGTACAGGAAAATAGAATGATACATATAAAAATTATATTTATACTTTTAAATATTACTTTTGCTTTAGATACATTAAAGCTCAAAACTGACTATTTTAAGGATTTCAATCTAGGGAAACTTAATATAGAAGCTAAAGATATTCTGACATTACAGCCATTAAAGCAATTTGCTGGAGATTATAACTACATTACACAGAGTAAAATTGATTCAATAGTTAATAATGCATACTTGTATGAGCCTTCACCAATATCAAATAATGATACTATATTTATTGAGACTACAAAAGGAACAATTAAACTCCAATATTTTACTGATATCGCTCCCAAACATTGTTATAACTTTAAAAAATTAGCGAATAGTGGTTTTTATGATAATACAACCTTCCATAGAGTTATTAAAGATTTCATGATTCAAGGTGGAGATATATTATCAAGAGATTCAAAAAGAGATAATGATGGAACTGGTGGTCCAGGATGGAAAATAGACCAAGAATTTAACAGTATACAGCATGATAGAGGTATATTATCTATGGCTAGAGGGCCTTCACCTAATTCAGCAGGTAGTCAATTTTTTATATGTTTAAAGGATGCACATTGGCTAGATGGTAATTACACAGCATTTGGTAGAGTAATTGAAAACATTCATGTAATTGATTTTATAGCTGATACCCCAACTGATTATATTGTTGCAAAAACACAATGTCATAATACGATGCCTCCGAATCAGAAGTCTGAAGAATGGATTGAGCTAATTGACCCTAAATCAAGAAAAAAATTATTTGCTAAAATACCTGATGATAAAAATAAAAATGAATATTATAGTGAAATGATGAAATTATTACGAAGTGATAATCCATCCGCTCCTGTTACAATAAAGAAAATTAGGGTCAAAGATGGCAATTAGAAAATTTCATATAATGAAAAAATTTATATTTTTATTTTTCATTTCATTTTTATTTTCAACAAATGTTGATTTTAAAGTGGATATTGATAGGCTAGATGTATATAAAGGTGAAGCTGTAAAATTAACTTTCAATATTGATATTAAAAAAGGCTACTATATATATTCCACTAATGAAAATTTATCTCTAAGCCCAACTAGAATAATTTGGCCCGATTCTACTATATTCTCAGATTCAAGCTCTTTCTTTGAGCCAGATCCAAAAGTAAAGTTCGATGAAAACTTTGACATGGAGGTATCTACTCATGAAAATTCAATAGAGCTCTACCAATATTTTCTAACTTCTAAGGATCTAGACAAAGATTTAAATGAATTGAATGGTAAATTATTTTATCAAGTATGCGATGAAAGCGTATGTATAAGAAAGTATGATGATTTTTCAATACCTATAAATCTTACTAGCGGAGAAATACGTCAAGAATATAAAACAATTCCTAGTTCTGAAAATTTAAGTACTAAATCAAATGGTGTATTGCAAGATGCTATTGATTCAGGTATCTTGTCTTTCATTGCTCTTTCATTTGGTATGGGTTTATTGGCTTTATTGACACCTTGTGTTTTTCCTATGATTCCAATAACAGTTTCATTTTTTACAAAACAAGGAGAGCAAGAAGGTAATAGACCTTTGAAATCTGCAATAACTTATGCTCTAGGAATAATTATAATTTTTACCTCATTGGGTTTAATTCTAGCTGTTACTTTGGGCGCTTCTGGAGCTAATCAAATTGCATCTAATGCTTGGGTTAATTTGTTTATTGCACTACTTTTTGTGTTTTTTGCTCTAAGTTTATTTGGCATGTATGAAATTCAAGCACCATCATTAATGAGACAGTATAGCTTAGATAATGAACAGGCGGGTGGAACTATAGGTATCCTTTTTATGGCTTTGACTTTCACGTTGACATCATTTACATGTACTGTTCAATTTGTTGGTTTACTTCTTGTAGCTGCTAGTCAAGGTAGTTATTTATGGCCAATTATAGGGATGTTAATTTTCTCACTTGCATTCGCATTACCTTTTTTCTTCCTTGCTCTATTTCCACAATACTTATCTAGATTACCTAAGAGTGGTCAATGGATGAATTCAATAAAAGTTACAATGGGTTTTCTTGAATTAGGTGCAGCTATGAAATTTTTTAGCAATGTAGACTTAGTTTGGGATATTGGATTTTTCACGTATGATTTCGTGTTAGCTTCATGGGCAGTTATAGCTATAATGACAGGGGTTTATTTGCTTGGTAAAATAAAATTACCTCACGATAGTGATTTAGAATTCATTGGAGTTGGCAGGTTAATGTTTAGTATAATCTTTTTAACTTTTGGTCTTTATTTGACTTCAGGATTATGGGGTGGAAGTGTTTATGGTTTAATAGATTCTTATTTACCTCCGAAAGAAATCAGCCAAAACAATAATATTCAGAGAGATGAGTATAAACAAAACTGGATTGAAAATTATGAAGAAGGTGTCCAGAAAGCACAAGTAACAGGAAAGCCTATCTTTGTTGATTTCACTGGATACACATGTACAAATTGTAGATGGATGGAAGTAAATGTTTTTGTAGACAAAGAAGTTGAAGAGCTTTTTGAAAACTTTGTATTAATTAAGTTATATACAGATGCAGGACCCAATCATAAAGAGTACAGACAGATGGAGATTGATAGATATAATACATCAGCGCTTCCATTCTATGTTGTACTGGACACTGATGAAAATGAGGTTAAGAGATTTCATGGAATGGATCCAGATATAAGTAAATTTATTAAGTTTTTGAAATTATCTTTAGAGGAGTTTAGAGGTTAAATGAATAAATTATTTTTTTATATATTCCCTATATTTGTATTTGTAAGTTTTATTTTTTCGGAGTCAGAATTATCAGAAGATAGAATAAGTAAAATTAAATCCTTAATTGAAAAGAGTAAGAACTATGCGCCAGACTTCAAATTAAATGACAGTAATGATAGTTTACATGTTCTTTCTAATCTAAAGGGTAAGGTTGTGCTAATTAACTTTTGGGCGACTTGGTGTGGACCATGTCGAATGGAAATTCCTGACTTTATTGAATTACATGATAAGTATAATGATAAAGGTTTTGAAATTCTTGGTATAAGTTTGTCTGACTCTAAGGATGCATTAACAAATTTTGGTAATGTATATAAAGTAAATTATCCATTATTGTATGGTAATAATAAGCAGATAAATGAAATTACTAATCTTTATGGCGGTGTTCCTGCAGTTCCATGGTCTTTTTTAGTTGGAGTTAATGGAGAAATAATAGATACATTCCCAGGTGCAATTTTAAAGCAATATGATCCTGTTACCTACAGTAGACTTGAGCAAACTATTGTTTCTGAATTAAATAAAATTAATCAAGATTCAAAATAATTTTCTAAGCTTCTCATAAGCTGTCTTCTCTCTTTTTTAGTAGGACGACCTAATCCTTTTTCTCTATATATGTGAGGTATTTTGTGCGATGCTTCAAATCTAGTTTTTTCAGATTCAGGAGTAATATCATTTATATATTGTTTCACAAATTTAGCTGAGACTCTTTTAGAGATTATATTTTTAACTTCAATAGTGATGTTTATATGTTTTTTTTTTATAGTTATTTTATCATTTATCTTTACATGATATGATGACTTTAGTGTTTTATCATTTATTTTAACTTTTGATTTAACGCATGCCTCATTTGCTAGGCGACGAGTTTTGAATAGCCTTACACACCATAAAAATTTATCAATTCTAACTTTATCTTCCATAAAAATAACCATTCATTATTAAAATATTGTTAATATATTGATATATGAAATTTAAAAACAATTCAAATAACTATGATAAATATTTTGTTTACGGAATCAATGGAGTTGAGTCTATACTTAATTCAAATAAATGTAAAATTAGTCGAATAATAGTAAGTGACACTTTTAATCAACATAAAATGGCTGATAGTGCTTTAATTACAAAAAAATTTAAACATAAAGTAATTATATTAAACAAGAATGAATTTCAAAATAAATATCAAGAATATAGAACACAGGGAATTATCGTTTTTTTTGATTATACAGTTTTAAGCCATGTCCCAGATTCAGTAAATCAAAATGATAATGAATGTCATGTTATTTTAGATTCAATTAAAGACCCGCAGAATTTAGGTCAAATAATTAGAACATCTGAATGCGCAGGCATAGATGGAATCATACTCCCAGAGAGAAGAAGTGTATCAATTACAAGTTCAGTACTTCAAGTTAGTCAGGGAAGTTTTTGTAATATCAATATTATTAAATCAAAAAATATTAAGTATACAATTAAAGAACTAAAGCAGAATGGCTATTGGATAGTTGGAATTGAAAATTCAATAGATTCAAAATTATGGTATGATTTTAATTTAAAAGGAAAAGTTGGATTTGTATTTGGGAGTGAAGGAGAAGGGATAAGACCGGTCATACAAAAATATTGTGATTTAATGCTCACTATTCCTATGAATGGTAAGATAAACTCGCTCAATATCTCAGCAACTGTAAGCGCAATGCTATTTGAAAGAAATAGACAAATCTTAAAAAGTAAGTAGCTTTGTATACTCTTTTAAAATTGTAATTATAGTAAATGAAATAGATAAGCATGTTCCAAACGGAATCTTAATTGTTTCATTCTTAATTAAATGATTATTTATTATTATATATAAAATCCCTATAATCGCTGCAAGAAACAAACTAATAAATGAGTGGATAATTCCAAGCCATCCACCAATAAAAATAATAAGCAGAATATCGCCAAACCCTAAAATATTTATATCTCTTTTAATTATTCCAACAATCAGTGTGCATATAGCTAAATAAGTTGTAATTGCCACAGCACCTAAAATAGTTTGATACGGACTCTGAGTTGTTATATACGTATAAGGAATTAGAAGAAAAATTAATAAGTATAAATATATTGATGGAATTAATAAGTAATGAAAATCAATATAGCTTATAATGATTAAGCAGCAAAAAACTACGTTAAGTAAAATTGCTTCACTTAGTGAGAATTTAGAAAAAGAAAAAACAAATAGTATACCAGTAATAATTTCTACGCTTATATATTGCCAAGAAATTTTTTCATTGCATTGTTTACATTTTCCACCTAAAAATATGAAACTAACTATTGGTATATTATAATAAAACGGGATAAAACTTTTACATTTCGGACAGTGTGACCGAGGGGATATTATTGATAGGTTTTGAGGTGTTCTAAAAATTACAACATTAAGGAAACTACCAATTATTGATCCAGCAATAAAAGATAAAATCATTAATAGTCTGATAAAGCAGTACCAAAGTGGAAAATTGGCAAATATGTGGCAACAACAATTATTCCAATAACTCCTCCTACTAAAATAATTAATAATGGCTCAATTATTGAAGTAAGTCTATCAACACTGGCATTTACTTGCTTAGTATAGAATTCTGAAGCCTTGAGTGATAGAGTGTCAATTTCTCCAGTTTCTTCTCCAGTAGATAACAATTGTATCATTACGGACGGGAATTCTCCAGTATTTTTAAGTGCTTGAGATATATTTGCACCATTTTCAATATTTGTTGATGCTTCAATTGTGGCAAGTTCATAAACTCTATTATCAACCACCTTTTTAACTAAATTTAGAGTATCTATAATTGGTACTCCTGCATTAACAAGTATACCAAAAGTCTTTGAGAATTTACTTAGGATATTATCTTTTATTATCTTACCAAATATTGGAATCCTAAGTAGCATTCTATCTTTTAATAATTTACCTGAATCAGTAAGTGTTGCCATCCATATTGTAGCCAAAGATGTAAAACTTGATAATAAAACAAAAAATACATTCGCTTGAAGCCATTCTCCTATATTTACCATAAGTACAGTATAATATGGAAGCTCTGATCCTAATTGGTCATAAACATCCGAAAAACTAGGGATTAGATATGTGAATGTTAAAAATAAAGTAACCACAAGAAATCCAATTATAAAGACGGGGTAATACATTGCTGACTTAACTTTTCTTTGTGTTTCTTCTACAGTCTCAAGATATTCAGCTAATTCTTCAAGGGTTTCTGATAATTTACCGCTTACTTCTCCTGCTCTTACCATTGATATAAAAAGATTTGAAAAAACACCTGGATGTCGTTCAAGTGTATCTGATAAAAGCATTCCTCTTTTTATATTTTGATCTAAATCACCAAGTATCTTCTTGAATTTTTTATTTTTTTCTTCTTGTGATAGAAAAAAAATAGATTTTTCTAGTGTAAGTCCAGCTGAAAACATTGTTGATAATTGACGAGTAAAGAAAACAAGAGTTGATAATGGAATTCGATTTTTAAATTTTTCCATTTCTAGATTTAATCTATCTAGAAATGGTCCCAGAAAGTCAAATGCTACTTCATTCTCTTTTAACTTTACAATTGTAAATTTTTTTTCTTCAAGTTTTTCGTTTGCACGATTTAAGTTCTCAGCTTCTATTTTTCCTTCAAGCCGCTTACCATCTTGAGTTCTTACAATATATTCGTATGAAGGCATTAAATATCTTCTACAGTTGCTCTTAGGACTTCATCAATAGTTGTATCGCCACTAACGATTTTTGAGATTCCAGCATCTCTTAGAGGCGTCATTCCATTTTTAATAGCTTCTTTTTTAATTTCATTTTGATTCGCACCATCAAAAATTAATTTTTTCATAGGATTATCAACTTCTAGAATTTCATGAATCGCAGTTCGACCTTTATATCCAGTATTATGATTGTCTCTACTAGGAGTTCCTCTAAAAAACTTTGTAGATTTTTGTTTATCTTTTGGGAAAGATATTAGATCTAACTCATCTTTTGTAGGCGTATAGTTTTCTTTATTATCTTTATCAATTGTTCTTACAAGTCTTTGTGCCATTACAAGATTTAATGAAGAACCGAGCAAGAAAGGAGGAATTCCTAAATCAAGAAGCCTAGCGATTGTTGATGTAGCATCATTAGCATGAACAGTACTGAATACTAAGTGACCAGTCATAGAAAATTTAACAGCTATGTTTGCAGTTTCTTCATCTCTTATCTCACCAATTAATAACACATCTGGGTCTTGTCTAAGAATAGATCTTAATGATGCAGCAAAGTTCAACCCAATCTCATCATGCATTTGCACTTGATTTATTCCTGGTAATTGGTATTCCACTGGATCTTCAACTGTTGTTATATTAATTCCTTCTGAATGTATTTCTTGAAGGGCTGCATACAATGTTGTCGATTTACCACTACCAGTTGGTCCAGATATAATTATCATTCCGTATGGTTGATTTATCCATTTTTTAAATGTAGTTAATTTTTTTTCTTCAAAACCAAGATTGCTAAGATTAAGAGATAACTTTCCACTTCCAAGTAATCTAAGAACAACTTTTTCACCATGAACTGTAGGTAGTATAGAAACCCTTACATCGATGTCTCTAGAGGATGTTTTGATTTTCATTCTACCGTCTTGTGGCAATCTATGTTCAGCAATGTTAAGTTTTGAAAGAATTTTAATCCTTGTTACTATACCATTAAGAGAGGAAGCAGGGGGGGTCATTATTCTAATTAAAACTCCATCAACTCTTATTCTGACATTCACTTCATCCCTACCAGGTTCTATATGTATATCAGATGAATCTTCTTTAATTGCTTCTGTTAAAATTAGGTTAACTAATTTTACAAATGGAGCATCTTTAGCAGAAACTTTTTCTTCAACTAAATCAAGTTCATCACCATCGTCCTCACTTCCAGGTATTACCTTTATATTGGAAATAGCACTTTCAACTTCTCCAGATTTTTTAACTCTTTCATATAAAGTTTCAATAGCATTGCTTATAGCAGTTTTTCCTGCAACTAGAATTTCAGGATTTAAATTAGTGAGCTTTTTTATTGCATCTATTGTTGCAACATCCTCAGGGTCTTCCATTGCAACATATATCGAGTTATCTGTTTGCTTTAGTGTGATTACATTATTTTCTTTTGCAAAATCTTCAGCTAAAAGCTTTACAGTTTCTTCAGGAGCTTTTAAAAGTTCATCTTCACTAATAGACTTACTTCCAAGCTGAAGAGAAAATGCTTTTACCAAATCATCTTCTGTGATTGTTCCACTTGCAATAAGAATATTTCCAAGTTTACCTTTTTTATTTTTTTGTTCTGCTAAAGCTTGATTTAACTGTTCTTCAGTTATCATGTTTTCATTAACTAAAATCTCACCAAGTTTTGCAAATTGTGGATTATAACTCATTAAATTATCCTTTCAATTTTAATCTGTACAAGTACTTAGCAGTGTTACACTTACTTCATCACTTTGAGCACCATTTGGATTTACAAGATTTGCAAAAATAGTTGGGCTAGTACATGTATACTGTTCAGGATCAGACGCCGTTAGTGTACATTCATTATGATTAAATGTAATTCTAAAATATTTATTTCCATCTTCATCTGTTAAAACTTGATTGCTAGGTGGTTCCAAAATAAATGCTTGCCCCCAAGTAAGTACTGTTGTTGCATCACATTGTTCTTGAGTAAGTGGTTCACCTGTTTCACTATCTACTTGTTCCTCACCATCATCATATTCACCATTACCATTTATATCAAAATAACATAAGTTTAAAATTGCTTCTACTGTAGGAGCACCTTGCGAACCTGTATATATAAGTTCAACATTAGAGCCCTGGACAGGTACACCATAGAAGTCAAGAAGCTGGGCTCTTAGTATCACTTCAAAAATATCATTATTAGGGTTAGGGTTTGCAGGGCAAGCCCAATCTACTTGAGTATCAGACAATGGAAGTAATGACAATGAGCAATCAACACAAACATTTTCATAGTCTACAGGATTAGCAAAACTTGAAACAACAATTTGTTGACTTGTGAGCCATTCAAGCTCTAATTCTGCACACTCTTCGTATGAAGATAGACTATCAGCGCAAAAGCTTCCAGTTGTATAACCTAAAATTTCAGGAACTTCATGGAGTTGTGCTGAATTATATGTAATTGTTGTCCAAGCAACTCCGGGCCAGTGATCTGAATCAGGATCACCTCCAGGTTTTACATTATTAGTTTTTGCTTCAGCTCCTATTTCTGCTAAATTTTCAGGATTTAATGTAAAATAAACAGATGTTGAATCCACAACGGGGTTTGCCCATGTATCCCAAAGCATTATTGAGACTGGCATTTCTGTTAATCCACCACCAATATTCTCAGCTTCCAAAAAAGAGTATCCAATAATACCTGAAGTCGCTGGACCAGATGCAACTGTTAATGGTACTGAATATGCAGAACAAATAGGCTCATATAATCTATCACTGGTTGAACCATCACCATCTAAATCATCTACATCTAAGGCATCTAGTTCATCAGCATTTTCTATGGTTTCTAAAACGGAATAAGGATGAACTTCTAAATTCATTGCTACTGATGCTGGTACCTGGCCTGAGTTCACTGTTATATTTGATACACCTAATGTTGAAATTGAATATGCGTCACTTAAATTTTCATTTCCATCAAGATGTACGCCCCCAAGGACTGTTTCATTAGTTAACTTCCATCTAGTTATATAAGGTTCTGTAACATTATTTCCAAAGGCATCAGTTATAACTGCTTCAAGTACAGTAGACTCATCTGTTGGACTTCCTTGTACAGATATAACACTTGGGAATGGAGGGGTTATAGAAACTGAGTGCGCATATGATGATGAGATTTGAACACCAAGAGTATCTGTTAAGCCTTCATAAAGACCAACTACTTTAACTAGTCCTGATGCAGTTTCTGCATTAAATGTTGTTTTTGCATATACAATTGTAGTGTCATCTGGAAAGCTATTAAATATAGGGTCATCGAGTTCACCTGCTTGAGCAGAAACAAATAATCCATTTTCAGGATTTAGAGATCCAGCTTCAAGCCATTCACCGTCATTATCTGGATCAGTTTGGATTGCAGAGAATGTCATGAATGAATTTAAGGCTGGAGGATTTCCTAATGAATCTGTATAAAAAGCATATACATCAGTTGATTCTAGGCCATTACTGTCAGGAAGTAAATAATTAGAAGCAACCAATCTCAAATCTTCATCACAATTAGGGCATGCCTCATTATTTACTATTGTAATATTATCTGTTCCTATTTGATTTCCTTCTGAATCCGTTAAGATTTCCGAAGTAAAGGGGTCAAGAACATAAGCAGTTAAAATATCATTTCCACCTTGTATATTTGTGTATGTAACACTTGCTACACCATTCTGACCTTCAACTATAGTAGAATCTGAGTCTGAGTTTTCGCAACAGGTATATTCAAATTCATGACTAATTTCACCATTTGATCCTCTTTGCTCAGCATCTAGAGCAAATCTGACAAGAACATTAGATATACCAACTCCAGCTTGATTTTTTGCAATTACTGATATCTCTGTATTATCATATTGATCATGAGGAATAGACTCATAGTTTGGATAGAAATAGAATTCTGCTATATCATATTCTGGTTCTTGTCCACCAGATACAGGATATGTTGCTTCAAGAGTTTCAGCAATGTCTTCATTGAATACAGATATACTAAAAACAACATCAACATTATTACTACTTAGGCCTGGAATTGATGCTGGTTCTATTGTGTAAACTGCAGATGCAGGCTCACCGGTATCAGATGTGTAAGCTAATGAATTATCCAACGATCCCACACCATCTGTAAGAAGATTGAATAAGATTGGAATGTTTGGCATAGAAGAATTATACTCATTTAGTACTCTAGCTGATATAGTAGTTTGATAAGTTACATTTGTATTGTCACTAAAAACTTCGCTAGTAGATGTTGTAACACTTAAATTAATGAAATCTGAAAGAGAGTTAACAGTAATTTGCTCAGTTGTTTGATTAATAGTTTCATATTGATCTGTATATGAAAAAGTAACATTAAATAAGCCACTTTCTCCATTATCTTTCCAGTATCCTTCTAAAATACCTTCGCTATTTGTGGTGGAGCTTCCACCATCAAAGTATGCAAAACTGGACGTAGTTGATTCACAGCTTGAAGAGTCGCCACCAGTCAGGATGCATTCTTGTACATTAATTTCAGCTCCTTCAACAGGTTCATCATCTGAATCAAGTATTTCTATTTGAAAATATAAATGATAGTCTGTTGTAAGAGGATTATCAACATCATATGCATAGGTTGTATTTTCGACACAATTTAATAGATGGCAATTTCTTACTTCTGTTTGCACTGAAATAGTATATATTAAATTTGGATTTTCAGCCGAAACTGGCTCTGAATTATCGCAGGAAAGTGAAAATATTAGTAAGAAAATATATATTAATAGCACTTTATAGTTTGAATAGTTTATGCTTTTCATAGATTACTTTTCCTTTTTCTTTTTGTCGGACTTTTTAGTTTTCTTTTTAGCACTTTTATTATCATCCACATCTAAGCCATAAGTTATAGATTTATTTTCAGTCTCAATGTGAAAAGGATTTTTGTTAATGCCGCTGTAATTATCATAAATGATTTTGGGAGTAATTTGTATTACAAGGTCAGTTTTTGATTCAATTTCAGAACTATGTCTAAAAAAACGTTCGCCAATAAACGGAATACTTGAAAAGAAAGGGACGCGATGCTCAACCTTTTTTTTGTCAAGAGATAGAAGACCACCTATTATTATTGATTCATTATCCATTACCCTAATTGTTGTCGTAGATTGCCTTTTTTTAACCCATGGAATGTTTCTATCTGGACCAATAAACTCAAATATAGAACTTACTTCAGGTCTAACTGATGTTGTTATGTATCCATCTGTATTTACAGTAGGTAGGATATGTAATTTTATACCTATCTCTTCTCTTTGAACTTGAACTTGCCCACCAAGTCCTCCACTAGATAAAATGTAAGGTACTACATCAACCATAGAAATTGTGGCCTCATGACCATTCAATGTTACGACTTGAGAATTTGTCAATATATCTGCTCTATTATTTTTCATCAAGAAGTCTAAAGTAACTTCAAATGCGGTTAACTGTCTACTGAATCCAGCATTCTTGCCAGTTATTCTTTGAAAATACATTTCAGACGGAAGTTGCTGAAATGCTTGTGGAGTAAGAGTTTCAGTAACTAAGCCCTCAGTTGAAGTAGAAAATGAGCTCCCTGGAAGTAAAGAAGCAGTTTCACCTCCGGTATCAAGTTGAAGAGGAACACCACTTTCAGCAATAATAGTTGTTAACTCAGATAGTTTAGCCCAATCAATACCTTCCTTATCTTCATTAGATAAAGCAACTTCAATAAGCTTAGCCTCAAGCATTATTTGAATTGCAGGTTTATCTACTTCTTCTATTATAGTTTGAATTTCAGCTAATTTCTTTGGACTTACTGTAACTAATAAATTATTACCTGCTTTATCAACTGTAATCTTTTCGGTAATATTTGCTAGTAAGCCAACAACATCCTCAGCGTTTGCATATTTTAGTGGAATCACATGAGAACTTATTCCAACATCACTGTTTAATCGATCTGCATTTGCAATTAGAATAGAATTGCCTTGAATTTCATAGCTTAATCCAGCTGCACGAACTATCATATCAATAGCTTGATCAATTGGAGTATCAACAAGATTAATAGTTATTCTCTCTGATGAATTAACATTTGGACCAGTAACAATGTTATATCCACTCTCATCAGCTAAAATAGATAAAATTCCAGATAAACTGGAGTCTACAGCTTTAATGGTTATCTCTCCCATATCATCAAGTTGTGGGTTAGCAAATATACCTGAAAAAGCAAATAAACATATTAATGTCCTTTTCATTTGATTTAGGATGATGGTTTTTAAAATGTTATTTTTTTCTAAATAAGTTATTTTCATTATTGACCTTCCTCATTATACATATCGTATGTAAATCTTTCATTATCTTTTTCAAAAACTACAAAGTCTGAACCTATATCAACAATCTTTCCACCTGATATAGTATCATTTAGAGATAAATTAAACACTATATCACCATAGGAGTTAATTAAGGTTGCTTTATATCCTTTGTATCTTTTGCTATATCTAATATTATCTATTTTTAAGTGCTGATTAGCCATAGATTCAAATCCTTCAAGTTTTATCACTGATAATAAGTTAGAAGGATTATCTTCTGGACCGATGTAGTATTTTGTTTCACTACCATCTGTAATAAAGTCCTGTTTTTCTTTTAAGCTAATTTCAAGTTTTTGCACTTTATCTTTTAGTTGCCTATCAGTACCAATTTCTTCAGATTCAAAATCATCTAGTAACTGAAGATATCCATCGTTATCGTAGTATAATGAATAGCCAACATATGCAATAGCAATAAAAGCTATTGTAAGTATCATTTGCCAAAGTAGGTTTTCTCGTTTATCCATAAAATTATTTATTTAATGTTACAGTTGAAATTGTCATGGTTATTTTTGCTCCAGGTAATTGTTTATTATCACCTGTAGACCTCCTAACTTGATCTGGAGTATTAATAAATTTAAATTCATCTATCTTTATAATTCGCTCGCTAGCAGATAGTTCTGCTAATAATCTACCAAACCTGGGATAATCACATGTAAATTCAAGCTCATAAGGTATATATGTATATTTACCCTTTTTATACTTTTTAGCTGGGCTGACTCCAACTCCATTAATATTAATTTTACTAAAAATATCTGTTAAATCATTAATAAAGGTACGAGATGCTTGCTTGTTTAATGGATCATTTTTACTTTGAGCAAGATTCTTTTCAAACATATTATACACATAGTACAAACTATCAGATAAAATCTGGGTTGTAATAAATTTTTCATTTGCCTCTTTTTGACTATCTTCAAGATCAATAATTTGATCATACTTATCAGTTAACACAAAAGACCAAAGTGTTGTCATTATTAGAATGAATAAAATTGTGATACTAAATAAAATAATATTTCTTTTCATTGTTTTTCCGCTATTGATTGTAAAACATCTTCATATTTAATGCGTGTTAAGTCATCCCAAAGTCCATAATTAGCGCTGCTTTCATTTGCTATGCCTGTCGCTTCTTGGAATCGTTTAACTGCAACAAGATTAGATTTGTTTTGGTTCTTTTTTAAGCGTTTGGCAGCAGCAATTATATTTTTTGAATATTTACGTACCTTAATTGATGATTGTTCAGAAGCAATTTCCTTATTTTTTTTCATCAACTCTTTTTGAAATCTTGATGTTGGCTTTTTACCTAGAATTTCATCTCTTTTTATAATTGTCACAGACTCTAGGAAACCAAACTCAATATCATTTTCTGAAAAAAGTTTAAGAACTGTTTGAAATTTTTTCACGTTGTCGGTTAAAGGATCTTTTATATCAATATCTTTAGCTAATTGAATTATATCATCTGAATATTTATTTTCTTCGACTTTAGGTTCAACCTTTTCCTCAAGCTCTTCTTCAACCTTCACTTCAACCTTTTCCGTAACCTTAGCTTCAACCTTTTCTTCAATAATAGGCTCTATATTTTTAGGAATTTCTTCTTCAATAACAATATCATTAAGTCTATTTTTGATTTTCTTCTTTAGTGGAGCAGAAATTTGGAATTGATAGTACGGATTACTACCCCTTGATACTCTTTTACTATTTCTAAGTTCGTATTCTATAAATTCTTTACCAAAATCTTCATGACCTTCGAGCAGAGTTATAAAATCATTGAGTATTTTTTGGTCTTTTTGCGTCTTGTCTTTTATTTTAGATATAGCAGAAATATTTAAACTATTATTAGCGTATTCTAACTTTGTTATACACATATCCTCAGGAGTAATTTCAGATAATTGCATTAGTTTTTCTGACCAAGGAATAGTTTTTTCACCAATTTTATATGCTAATTCTATATCTTTTTTAGATAGGTTTAATAGGTTGACTTTATCATTATTATCTTCATTTAGATTTTTATTTCTATTTTCGAGCTGCCTTTTAATTTCTTTCTTTAAATCTCTTGTATCTTTTTTAATTTTACTTATTGTGTCTTCTCGAAGACTAATAAGCTCATTGTAGTTTGAATTTATATTCACAAACCAAGCAATAAGACCAATATATATAAAACATAGTAATCCAAATATAATCCATTTATCTCTGTTACCTTTATAGGCAGCCTGCCTAGCTTTACTAATATTTTGATTTAGATTTATTAATATGAAATTATCATTCTTCAATTACATCATTCCCCTTAACGCTAATCCAACAGCAACAGTAAATTTTGATGGGTTTTCAATCTTCACATCACTTACTATTTTATTGAATGGGTTTAGTATCTCAGTTTCTATTCGAAGTTCATCAGCTATTAAATCTTTAAGACCATTTATTTCAGCAAAGCCCCCCGAAATAAATAATCGTTTAAAATTTGAATTTCCATTATTTGATTTAACATAATATCGTAGAGACTTTCTTATTTCGTCAACTAGGTTGCTAAAAATAGTTTTTTCAGCAGATTCTAGACTAAATGCATTACTATCACTTCCGATTGAATTGCTATCTAAAGATTTAACCCCATCTCTTTCAAGTATATCCTTTGCATCAGAATAATCAGTGTCATATTTTTTCATTATATCTTTTATAATAGTAAAACCTGAAGTTTCTATTTCTCTTGTAAAAAATGTCTGTGATTTACCAAAAACAACAAGAGTAGAAGTGCTAGTTCCTATATCTAAAATGACATCTATTCCATCTTCTTGGATACCATAATTATGAGTCAAGCAATTAGCCATAGCAATAGGTTCTGCATCAAAAATTGAATTTTTAAATCCAGAATCTCTTACTATAGAATCAAATTGTTTGATTATATTTTTTGTAGTAGCAACTAGTAAAACATCAATTTTATCTATTTCGTTATTATTTTTACCAATAATAGAATAATCCATTACAGCCTCAGTTCCATCTAAGGGAATATGTTTTTTTGCTTCAAACTCTAATGATTGATATAATTCATCTTCATTCATTTCGAGAGTGGTAATTTCTTTTACAGATAAATTTTTACCAGATATTGCAGTTGTCAAAGATTTAATTTTCTTAGTATTAGTTTTAGTATCTATACAGATATCATTAATACATGCCACCCAATTAGATTTTTCTAATTTTTCAGGATCAAAAGAATTTAAGTCACTCCATGTTGATTTGGAGTGCACTTTTGATACGACAGCATCATCATTTACTGTGTTTAATTCTACTAGTTTAACTTCACTTGTTCCTATATCAATACTAATTGACATTATTCTAGTCCTTTTGATGTTTTTGCTGAAACTATATTAATTGAAATTTCTCCATTTCCACCTTTACATTCTACAACAGGGTATGCAGGAGGCCCTCCGCACAATAAGTTATCATCATAGTTATAATCTTTAATTTGATAACCTACCCATAATTGATTTCCATATTGACTTGTAGGATTTCTTTGAACATATCCTCTATATCTTTGACATACACCACCCCAAAGTAAAATGGTGCCTCTTCTATCGCTGCCACCAGTTCCATTTGCTGTATTTCTTCCTCTTCCATCTGCCCACGGAGGAAATCCAGTATCCCTATCAAATTCATCGTTAGGGGTAAAATATGGATCATAAATATTACCTACCCATCCTGGGTTAGTTGGTATAGAATTTGAAGAATTCTGCCAATAATGAGCTACAAAAGATTCATTTAGTGCAATCATGTGTGCATTAATTCTAACTCCATGTGAAGAAGTAGGGTAGGGGCAATTACCACTAGGGCAACCATTGTTTGCCCCATTTTCGGGAGTATTTGCGACTACAATGTTTGCTCCAGAAACTAGCCCTAATACATTATTGCTACCACCCCTACAAGTCTCTAAGTTTGGTTGATGAAGAGCCATATTTCCACTACCATCTGTGTCAGCATTTACTAAATCATCTATAATCCAAATATTATTCCACATTGTATCAAGCTCTGTGTTGCAATTTAAAATACTATCATTGCATGCATGTCTTCTGTAAAGTGTATAAGGATCGGTAACAATTGAATATCTACCTTTATAATTTCCTTTGACCCTTACAGGACCATCTTCAACATAAATTACTCCTTGTGAATTATAAATATATGGAGGAGCTCCTGGATAAGGAAGAGTATTTATTGGTAAATTAGGATTATTTGGATTATCAATGTTATGCTCAAAATCAAAGTGTTGACCTGCTATACCATGAGGTCCAAAAGGATAGCAGTTCTCACCTGGAGGACATTCTGGATCATCAAAATACGGCCCATTACCTGAAAACGGATCCATTAATGATTCAATTTGAGGATTATCATAAATATTATTTGGTATCATGTATTTACCATGATATGACATAAGAGAATCAAGATATGGCTTGCATCCATAAATTGAAATATCTTGCACTGTAGGGTCTCCAGTTTCGGTAGGGGATACACAAATTTGATCAAGAATTGGAAAACCTGCAGCTTTATCATCATTATAGTTAAAAGTTGCTGGGTTACATCCAGCAATAGAATTACATAGTTCATTAAAACCATCTAAATGCTGTGGATAAGGGTTTATAACTTGAGTTGAGCTTAATCCAGATTTCAAATGGGGAGGAGGTAAAAACCACCACTGAGTAACCATATATTCTCCAGTATTAAAAAACTCAATTTCTGTCATGGTTAATGTGTCTTTTGCTCCATTTCCACCTCTGTTTATTATTCCTGCAGGGATAATTCTTAATTGAGAGTCAGCATTACCTTGTTTCATATTCTCATATCCAGGTGGAGGCCATTTTAATTCACATCTTGTACTTGTGTCAACCTCTTGGGGAGAGAAAAGTGCATTCCAACCATTGCCGGAGCACCCACCCCAATTACCATTTGCCGGACCATTATTTCCGGGTGTTAAATACCACTCAGCTTCACTAAAATCTGGACAACCTGTATCAGAAAAATAAATTTCATCATTGGTTTGAACTATTCCATCAATGACATCTGATCCATAAAACTTTACACCTCTTCTTTCTCCATTTACAAATCCAGGAGGTCCAAAAGTCATGGGTGCACCTCCAGCTCTTTCAGTATTTGTAAAATACATATACTTTCCTAAACCCTCAGGACTACCAACAATTTCAGATTTTCTAAATATGGTATCTGAATTATTAGGTCCCCAAGTAGCTAAGCCAATTGCGGATCCAATTCGTTCATTATATAAATTATTTTTAGTCATCGTTACTTCTCTATAACTACCCATCTTTAAACCAATTTCCTCAACATCAAGAGAGCGTCCTTCTAAAACTGTGCCAGTGACATAGTTGCTTTGCAATAAGTAGGGGAATGCCTTTTCAGCAATTCCACTTTCTGCATTATAAGTAGCTTTGGTTACAGCAATTCTATAATCTAGTTCATTAAGTTGGTTGCTTAGCCAATTATAATAAACCATAATTACTGAAGCGCTTGCAAACATAAAAAATAATGAAGTAGGTAGTATAAAACCACTATAAAATTTTTTAGAATGTTGTTCTATTTTTGTGTTCTTAATCATCTATATATCTTGCGATTCATCATCATCATCATCAGATTTAGTTATAGAAAATTGATTCAATGCAAATATTTGTTGCTCAAATGTATAAATTTTCTCAAAGTCATTATCGCTGTTTGATTTAACTTTAAACTCAACAGTCAGGTCAAAAAAATTATCTCTTAAATTCCTTTTTGAAGTATTGTACACATTTAGAGCTAATTTACAGTCAAAATCTTCAATTGTTATTTCATATGAACCTTCATTATTAAATAAATGTCGACCCGGTATGATTATCGGTTCATCATTGTATAAAATCCCTAAATCATTTTTTGCACTATATGAATGTAGTTCTTCAATGTCGCCATTTCTATCAAAATTATATAGGTCAATTTTTTTTGAGTATGTAGTTGTACTAATACTAATTGAATCAGCATTCCTCACATCACGAGAAATCATATCCATAGCTGAGGATAAATTAAATCTAATATCAGCCATTGTTTGATCTTTAACCTGATTTTTTACAATATCAACATACAAGTTCATTATTCCCCAAAAAACAGACAAAGAAATAATTATAGCAGCCATTACTTCAACCAAAGTGAAACCTTGATTAGTACTTATTTTGTATTTCTTAGATTTAAAATTCCATTTGAATAACATAAAAACTTAAATCCCTCTCTCCTTGATTACTATTTTCCCAATTGATTGTAGTGGTTAACTCCCATCTCTTAGCATTTGAATCTTCAGTGTTTACACTATTCATTTCATAACACAATTCGGTAGCTTTGAATATACAATCCTCATCTTCATTCTCTTTTAAACATACATTTTCTTCACAATCTGAAAGGTTGGTAGGTATATCCTTAGCAGCTATACGCCCTTTCCAAAATTCTGTATGTCCTTTTAATTTTTCAAAAGCCAACTCTTTATATTGGATATTATTAAGTGTTTTTTTTACATAAATTGAGCCACTTATTACAGCAGAAGCTGTAATGGTTGAGAATAAAATTCCTACAAGAAGCTCTGTCAAAGTAAAGCCTTGAAATAATTTAAATTTTGACATTTAAATTAGAAAATACCTTTTTGAAAGTTGTCAGGATCTTCTGCGATTTGAAGTGCATCTTCTCTATTGATTACACCCTGGGATAGCAGTCGCTGTAAATCTTGGTCAAGTGTATGCATTCCTTCTTGACTGCCAGCTTGAATTAGTGAAGGTATTTGGTAGATCTTATCTTCTCTTATTAAATTTCTTATAGCAGAGTTTGCAATCATCATTTCACTAGCTGGAATTCTTCCGTTTCCTTCTTTATTTTGTAGTAATTTTTGAGCAATTATCGCAACTAAACTCTCTGAAAGCATTGACCTTATTTGAGACTTTTGGCCAGATGGGAACACATCTATTACTCTATCTACTGTTTTGACAGCACTTGATGTATGGAGAGTTGACAATACTAAATGTCCAGTTTCAGCAGCTGTTAATGCTAATTGTATGGTTTCTAAATCTCGCATTTCACCAACCAGGATTACATCTGGATCTTCTCTTAAAGCTGACCTTAGTGCATTCGCAAACGAGTGAGTAGAATGGCCTACTTCTCTTTGATTTATAAGACAATTTTTAGAAGTATGGTAGTATTCAACAGGATCTTCAATAGTTATAATATGGCAATTTCTATTTTCATTGATATGGTCAATCATTGCAGCTAGTGTAGTTGACTTTCCACTTCCAGTAGGTCCGGTGAGAAGAATAAGCCCTCTATCCTTCATGGCTAAACTATTTACTAAAGGAGGGATACCTAGTTCCTCTGAACTTTTGATATCATTGGAAATAGTTCTGAAAACAGCAGATAGTCCGTTTATTTGATTAAAAAAATTAACTCTAAATCTACCTTTGTCTTTAAGTTCAGCTGAAAAGTCAATTTCTAAACCTTCTTTGAAAATTTGCTTTTGGTTTGAATTTAATATCTCATCTCTAATACTTTCCATAGATTTTAAATCAAGTTCAGGTGATTTGATTTTTTTCATTTCACCATGAATCCTCAGCATGGGGATATTTCCTACGCTGAGGTGCAAATCAGATGCGCCACTATCCAAAGCATATTTAAGTAATTCTTTTATTGAAAATGACATTGTAAGTATTTACTCTCCACCTGAATTAGATTGACCGTAACCTGTATACTTTCCGGTTTCTTTATTATATTCAATTTTCTTTCCTCCGCCACCGCCCATTTCTTCGGTACTTGTAGCAGATAGGGTTCCACCCTCTCCATCCTCATCGAATGAGCATTCAAATTCCCATTTTTTTGTAATTGATTTTTTTATTTCGAGGTAATCTTCTTCTTTGAGAGTCTCCCAGCAATCAGGTGGGTAACTATCATTTTCCATTTTATATATTTCTGAAGCTTGTACAATATTTTTCATTTGAGTTTTCGCTTCTGTGGCATAGCCTTTTCGGACATAACTATAATAGGTTGGTATTGCGATTGCAGCCAAAATTCCTACAATTACTACAACGATAAGAATTTCAACAAGAGTAAAACCGTTAAAATATTTTTTAATTGACTTTTTCAAAATAGCCTCCTTAGCATTTATGAAAGTAGTTTGTTTTTGATTTATGTTTGAAATTTATAAAAATCTAATGTAATCACTAAATATAATTTTATTTATTTAACAATTGACCATGAACAAATTAATACTTACGGCTTTTTCTTTGTATTACAACTTGTAACAAAGTTATCTTATATTGTTGTCTCATAATTCTTAAATTAATTGGAATTTATCATAAACATAGATGAATTACGTTGCTGTTTAGCAAATAAAATTTATATTTTTTAAAGTAAACTTGTTTGTTAGTTCATTCAAAGGGAGGAGAATGTATATCAATTTAGTTACACTATTAATAAGCATTTCTGTAATATTTTGTGCTCAACAAAATAATGCTAGATATACATCTAATTATAATGATTCTGAGAAACTGATTAATGTATCAAGTAATATTGTACATACCGGATTATCTGAAAAACTCAATCAGCAATACACGATAACACCAGATTTCCTAATTGAAAATGGAATTGCACCATATACAACTTACTATATGATTCAAGAAGGCAGGGAGTATTCCGCTAATATAGAAATAATTGAATCTTATGTTATTGAAAATATTAACATTGAGTTAGATGATGAGCTTTTAAACTCTAATATTTTATCAAACACATTAAATATGAGAGGAGTTGATCTTCTTGAAATTAACGTTTATCCATTTTTTTACAGTCAAGAAGAACAAACCTTAACCATGATTAAAGCTTTTGATATTATAATTGATGAATTCGATTCTTTAAATGATTATAATCAAAATTATACTGTTCCACTTTCATTAGAGTTTGAAAAACTTCTTTCAAGTATGGTGATTAATCTAGATCTAAGTGATAGATTGATAGAAACTCAACCGTCAATATTATATATATGTGGAGGAGCATCTATTTCAAATAGTTATCTTCAAGATTTAATCCAGTGGAGAAAAGAGCAGGGGTATAAAGTTTATTCTGTAAGTACATCTGAGATAGGTACTAGTTTTAACGCTATCTCAGATTACATTTCAGATGCTTATTTTAATTGGGATTTCCCTCCCGAGTATGTAGTTCTAGTTGGCGATACAAGTGGATCATACCAAGTACCTTATTCATCTGCAAGCGGAGGCTCTAGCGATTATCCTTATAGTCTTATACAAGGAGGAGATTTATTGCCAGAGGTCATTATTGGTAGAATTTCAGCTAGTAGCTCATCAGAACTTAGCAATATTATAAATAAAACAATTGCTTATGAAAAAGCTACATATATTGATTTTACTGGAACTGATTGGTATGAAAGTTCTGCATTGGTAGGTGATCCATCGTCAACTGGAAATTCAGCAATTATAACTAATGAATATATTGAAAATATTTTGAATGTATATAATTTTGAAGATGTGGGTACATGCTATTCTTGTGGTAGCTATAGTAGTTGGATGCAAAATCGTTTACAAGAAGGAATTCTTTATTTTAATTATAGGGGATATATTGGAACTAGTGGGTTTGGATCAAACAATATTAATAATGCAAATAATGGTTACATGACTCCCTTTGCCACATTTATTACATGCGCAACTGGAGACTTTAATGGGACTTCCATTGCAGAATCATTTATAAAGGCTGGTTCATTAGCAAATCCAAAAGGAGCAGTTGCAGCCGTTGGAACTGCTACATCATCAACCCATACTGTACCAAACAATATAGTGGATATGGGTATTTATGATGGAATTTTTGCTAAAGGCGTATCAACAGCTGGTGGAGCACTTGTTAGTGGTAAAATGGCGCTGCATAGTACATATCCTCAAGATCCATATAGTATGACTTATAAGTTTACACATTGGAATAATTTAATGGGAGATCCTACTCTTAACCTATGGACTGATACACCTTCCACATTTAATGTAGATTATAATAATAGCATAAGTATGGGGTCCGATTTGTTGGAGTTTTATGTAATAGATGATCAAGGAAATGATGTGCATGATGCACGAATTGTTTTGTATGTTGATGATGATAATGTATATGAAACATT
>PCCQ01000044.1 GCA_002731795.1 Fidelibacterota bacterium | reverse complement strand
GAACGATCTTTTATCTTCACTAAAGATATGAATAATAAAATCAAAATAATCTATTAAGATCCAATCATTTCTATCCTGACCTTCAATATTAACAGGTCGCATTCCCTTTTTCTTTAATGATCTGGATATATGATTTAAAATTGCTTTAATTTGTGGCTCTGAAGATGCGTTGCAAACTATAAAAAAATCTGTAATAGATGTAATTTTTCTAACATCAAAAATTTTGATATTAGTTGCTTTTTTTTCAAGCATAAATTTGGCTATAGTTTTTGGTCTTACCATTATTCTAAAATTAACAATTTATTAGGGTGATATGAAATTGCAGAATTATAAGAAATCAGATCAGAGTAATCGTCACCTATAATTAAAGTCAAATCAAACATTAGACTTTCATCAATATCTTTAAAAATTAGCGAATCGTTTATTCCAATTACAGAAGAAAGGTGTGAAGCCATTTCAGTATCACCTCTGTGAATGTAAATTGTTGTTTTATTATATTTTGAATTAGAGTTTTTAGCATCCATTACATCAAACCCTTCATAGCGTAAAAAATCTTGATACATTTTTGCGACAAATCGTTCACCACATCCATTGAGAACCTCTATTTGAATACGATGCCCAGTTTTTTGTTCGTACGAATTTTTTCGTAATAATTTTTCAAGATCTACAATTGATGTTCTACTATTATTTTCTTTATTCAATTGATAAACAAAAGAACTAATCAATATAAAAGTAATTGAAGAAAGTATTATAATTGGAGTGGTGAAAAATTCTTTTAAATTAATTTTTTGTTTTTTCTTTACACCCGATTTTCTTTTTTTCTTTTTCTTAAAAAACATTTTTAGAGAGTTTATTTTTTATATTCTTTTTCAAGTTCTGATAATTGTTTAAGAGTATTTATACCTTGTATTTCAATAAAGTCACTTGTCCTTTTTAGGCCAACATTTCCATTCGAATTTACTATTAATGTTAGAACATCTGGTAAGTAATATTCGGCTTGAGCATTATCATTATCAAGTTTTGGAAGTAAGTCAAATAGTAGCTTATTATTAAAAACATAAATACCAGAATTGATTTCATTAATTTTCAGTTCCTGTTCATTACAATCTTTATGCTCACATACATATTTTAAGTTATTTTTGTTATCACGAATGACTCTTCCGTACCCTGTTGGATTATTAATTTCAGCAGTTAACATAGTTGCATCGTAATTATTAATTTCATGTTTTACGATTAGAGAATGAAGAGTATCTTTACTAATTAACGGCACGTCTCCAGAAAGCACAAGTGTATTTCCATCAAAGTTTTCTAAATGATTTTGTGTTTGCATTACAGCATGCCCGGTGCCTTTTTGATCTTTTTGCATTGAAAATAAGATATCATTATTATTAACTGAATCCTTAACCATCTGGGCTTCATGTCCTACGACAGTAACTATATTTTCAGGTATAAGTTTTTCAGCAGTTGCAATAACATGATTTAGTAGTGTCTCGCCTGATAAACGATGTAATACCTTGGGTAGTTCTGAATTCATACGCGTTCCACGACCAGCCGCCATAATTACAATTGATAATTTTTTATTATTCATGATTTCCATTAATTATCCCTCCTCCCAACAAAGTATCATCATCATAAAAAACGATAGACTGACCTGGAGTGATTGCAAGCTGTGGCTCATCGAAGTGAATTGTATATGACCCTTCATGTTCATTTATAAGAGCTGATGTCCCTAAACTATTATATCTTATTTTTGTAGTAGCTTTAAATGGAAAAGATTGTGGTTTTAAAAGCCAGTTTATTTGACTTGCTGTACATACATTTGAAAACATAGAATCTTTTTTAGCTACAGTTATAGTATTAGAAATAGGGTTAATTTTTTTAACATATCGTGGCTCTGGCTTTGATAGACCCAGTCCTCTACGTTGACCTATTGTATAATTTGTAAACCCTGTATGTTTCCCAATTACAGTTCCATCTTCACTCTTAATGTCACCGCCATCAATATTTTCCATCTTTTCAGGCATAAACTTATTCAAGAAATTTCTATAATCTCCATCCATTACGAAGCAAAGATCTTGACTATCAGGAATATCTGATGTCTCAAGTGATTTTTCAGTTGCATATTTTCTTACTTCATCTTTTTTCAATTCACCTATAGGAAGTAGAGTTCTTTCTATATGTTCTTTACTGATATGCCAAAGCATATATGATTGATCTTTATTGGTATCAACACCCTTTTTTATTGATAATTTTTTATGGTCAATTCTTGCATAATGACCTGTTGCTATATAATATGCATCAAATTTATTTGCTTGTTCTATTAATTTCCCCCATTTAACATATGAGTTACATTTCACACAAGGGTTGGGTGTTCTTCCTTTTAAATATTCATTAGTAAAATCATCAACAACATATTTTTTAAATGAATTTATTTCATCAATTGTATAATGATGAACACCTAGTCTATCACAAATCATTTTTGCACCATTGATTGCTTCGGTAGAATTACAATGACTATTTTTTCTTAGTTTGGTTACCGGGTCAATGGTTTCCCATAGTTTTAATGTAATTCCAATGGTCTCATATCCCATTTCATTTAATTTTGTGATTGCGACTGAGCTATCGACACCACCAGACATTGCAACTAAAACACGATTCTTATTTAGCATTAAAAGTACTCTTATTTATAATAGAAGTAATAGCTTTTGATAGTCCATCAATATCATCCTCATTTAAATTTTTTCCGAAAGATATTCTAACCGTTCTTTGAGCTAAGTTTTTATCCATTTTTATTTGTTGCAATGTTGTTGATGTTTTTACAGAGCCAGATGAACATGCAGATCCACCTGATATTGCGTATCCTTTCATATCTAAGGCAATTACTAAGTCTTGACTTAAGATATCATGAAAAGTTATATTTAAAATTCCACCGATTAGATTCTTGCCATTGACTGTATATTTTATGTTTTCATTTTTTAAATTATTCAAAAATAAAGATTCAAATTTAGATAATTTTTTATGCCAAGCTTCGCAATCTTTTACAGCAAGTTCAAGGGCAATTGCCATTCCGTGGATGTAAGATATATTTTCTGTGCCAGGCCTCAAATCTTTTTCCTGACCACCACCAAAGTATGTTGGTATTAGATTCACTCCATTTCTCATATAAAGTGCACCTACACCTTTTGGACCATAAAATTTATGTGCTGATAAGCTTAATAAGTCAATTTTAGTATTTCTTAAAGAAATATTCTTTTTACCAATTGATTGAACTGCATCAGTGTGAAATAAAACTCCCATATCATTAGTTATTTGAGATATTTCTTCAATCGAGTTTTCAGTTCCAAGCTCATTATTTACATGCATTACTGAAACTAATTTGGTGTTTTCTTTAATAGCACCTTTGATTTCATTGCAATTAATAATTCCATTCTGATCAGGCTTAATATATGTAACCTCAACACCTTTTAGTTCAAGTTCATTGGCAGTTTTAAGTACTGCAGGATGTTCATAACTTGTAGTAATCAAATGATCATTTTTGCTAAGTAAACCAAGCATTGCAATATTGTTGCTTTCTGTTCCACATCCAGTAAATATTATCTCACTTAAATCACACCCAAGAAGATTCGCTATTTTAAGTCTCGATCTTTCAATTATTGCTCTAGATTCTTGACCAAATTTATGAATACTTGAAGGGTTACCAAAAACGGTAGACGAAATTTTATTCATTTCAACTATTACATTTTCATTTAATGGAGTCGTGGCAGCGCTATCGCAGTAGATCATTTTCATATACTTAATTTATTAAATATTTTTCAAAAAAATATTAAATAACAGCCTCAAGGACTTCTTTAGGAATAAAAATTTCCATACCTTCTCTGGCTGATAATGTATTCGTGAATTTACTTTGGGCGTCTTTTTCAATTTTTTCAAGCATTGAGTTAGAATGATCAGGATTGTGATGGAATAAGACTAATTTTTTTACTTGAGCTTGCAAGGCAAGGTCTGTACATTGCTCCCATGAGCTATGTCCCCAGCCTTTATACTTGGGCATTTGTTCTGGCGTGTATTGCGCATCATGAATTAGAATGTCAGTTCCTTTTGCAATATCAATGATATTTTGATTTAAATGACTACTGGGATGCTCGCAATCTGTCACATAGGTAACAGAAAAACGATCAAATTCTACACGTAAAGTATTTGCTCCACCTGGATGCCCATGCTTACATGTAATTATTTGTAGATTTTCATTAATTTTTATTTTACCTGAAGAATAGTGCTTAAAATTTATTTTCGCATTAAGCATATCAATGTCTACTGGCCAAAAGCTTGGATTTAAAAATGCCTCAAACTTAGTTTTAATTTCATCATCACTTTTTCCAGGTCCATAAATATTGATATTAAATTTATCTATAAATAAAGGAACAAACATTAAAAAGCCAAGTATATGGTCGTAGTGATAATGACTTAAAAATATATTAATATCTTTAATATTTGATTTTTCTTTGATTAGAGAATTTCCGAAATTTCTTAACCCTGTTCCCATATCAAGTAAAATTAGATCATTGTCAGATGTTCTGACTTCAACACATGAGGTTTCACCTCCAAAGGATTCATTTAATTCAGTAATTGGGAATGAACCTCTAGATCCCCAGATTTTAATTTTTAATGTATTCATTAATTTTTTACTTTTAGATTCATAAGGATAGAATATATCCATATATTTTTTGCTACACAAATAAAATAAATTTTGTTCTAGAATTATTGTTTTTAGTATATAACTTATATATATGAATATTGTTCGAACAAAGATTGTTGCAACCATAGGTCCTTCTTGGTCTTCAAAATCTATGATTGAAAAAATGATTATCGCTGGGATGAATGTAGTGAGAATAAATATGTCACATTATAATCCTGATTTCAATTTACCTTTAATTATTAAACAAATTCGAAAAGCTGCTAAGAATCAAAATAAAAGTATTGCCATTCTTATGGATTTACCTGGGCCAAAAATTCGAACAGCCAACAAAGATATCATAGCGGTTAAAAGAGGAAAGGAGTATACTCTTGGAGCTGAAGCTGACATTCCAATTAATACGCAATTAAAGTATAATAAAATTAGGGATAATGCTAAAGTTAAAATTGATGATGGTAAACTTTCATTTAAAGTAGTAAAAAAAATAACAGCATCTAAAATTAGAATTAAAGCTTTAAATAGTGGAAAAATCTATACTAGAAAAGGTGTTAATATTTCTGGGTTAGATATTGGCTTGCCTTCAATAAGCAAACAAGATCTTAAGTATGTTAAGCTTGCTGCTGAATTAGATGTAGATTGGATCGCATTAAGTTTTGTACAATCAAAATCTGATAGAGATTCAGTAGACAAGTTATTTAAAAAATTAAAGAAAAATATCCCGCTTATCGCTAAAATTGAAAAACCTGAGGCTGTTGAAAATATTGATTCAATCATTGAATCTTTTGATGGAATTTTAATTGCTAGAGGAGATTTAGGGCTTGAAATGGAACTTGAAAAAGTACCTTCGCTACAGAAAAAAATAATTAAAAAATGTAATGAGAAATGTAAACCTGTAATTACAGCAACTCAGATGCTCGAGTCTATGATAAAAAGTCCTTTGCCCACAAGAGCAGAAGTTAATGATGTTGCTGGGGCAATATATGATGGATCTGATGCAATTATGCTATCTGGTGAAACAGCTATTGGTAAGTTTCCCTTGGAATCTATAAGAATGATGAAATCTATTACTATTAATGTAGAGAAAGAAATTATGGAAAATGATGGATTTAGTCGATTGGTTAAGACCCCAGAAAAAAATAATCCTAAAAAATCAATATGTTATTCAGCATTTCAAATGTCTGAAGATTTAACTATTAAAGTTATGGTAGTAATGACAGAGTCTGGAAATACTGGAAATACATTATCTAGTTTTAGACCTCGTTCTGTAATTATAGCAATGACCCCTAGAGAAAATGTGTATAGAAGATTATCATTATCATGGGGGATTCTGCCTGTAAAGGTAAAAAAATTCAGGTCAACGGATCAGATGCTTGACTTTAATAAAAAGTTTCTTATGGATAATAATATTATAAAAAAAGATGATATGTTTGTTATGACAGCTGGAGTACCAGTTGGAATAACGGGAACTACGAATATGATTAAAATTGAGAGAGTTGAATGAAAAAAGCTCAGGCAAATTTTTTATTTTTATGTTTATCTTCAATTTTTATAGCTTCGCTAGTTTCTTGCAACTTAATCTTTCAAAAATTTTTTCAAATTGATATCTGGGTTCCTTTCGTTGGAATATATACCTTCCAACAGTCTGTGGGTTTACTGCCATATCCTATTACGTTTATCGTAACTGATATTATTTCGGAGTTATATGGAAAACAAAAAGCTAATCAGGTAGTAACTGCTGGACTGCTAGCCTCATTATTTATGTTATTAATTGTTACAGTATCAGACAAAATACCTTCTGCTCCGTTTGGAGTTGGAAGTGAGGTATTTAGCCAGGTTTTTGGATTATCTTCGGCCGCAGTATTTGCATCAATGATGGCATATTTATTTGCTCAGTACATTGATGTAAGATTATTTCATTTTTGGAAAAGACTCACCAATGGAAAGCACCTTTGGCTACGTAATAATGCCTCAACTGTATTCTCTCAACTAGTTGATACCTCTGTTGTTTTGTTCTTACTATGTTATTTTAGTGTTATTGAATGGAACATGTTTTTTCAATTACTTTTAAACGGCTTCCTCTTTAAGGTCTTGTTTGCAGCATTAGATACCCCCATCATTTACATAATCCTTTATTATGCTCGTAATTATTTTAATTTAAAGTTTGGCGAAGAATTACGTTAATACAGTAAAATAGTAAACTGTAACAACATGTAAATTTTGAAATTTTCTAAGAGTATTTAATCTTTTTTTTTATTATATTTCTAGTGAATTTTATTTCAAACATAAATAATGGAGGAACGAAATGAATACATTAATGAGAATGTTTTCAGTGTGTTTGTGTTTTTGTACTTTAGTTTTTGCAAGTGCAGATATTAAAACCGGTGAAAAATTAATTAAAGCTGACGAATCAAAAGGATTAATCGGTAAAACTGTAGTTAGTGAAAGTTCAAGCAGAGGTGTTTGCGATGAATCTTTTTCTGTTACTGGATATGGAGATCTAAATGGTAATACAAGTTTAGAGCTTTGCTACACAGACGGAACAGGTTTCTTCAATTTTGCTTGGGATGGTGGTTGTACTGCTCTAACAATAACTGGCCTTGATGGGCAAGAGTTAGATGTGTCAGGTTCAGGATTTACAGCAGGTTTTTTCTATTTTGGTTTTGAAGCAGGTCTAACTGAAGAATTTGTTATTACATTTGACGATGGAACTGCTGCAGTAGGTTCAGCAACTATAGCATGTGGAACTACATGTGAAGATAATGGTTGGGTGGAATGCTTTGATGGTGGTTGTCAAGTTGATGAAGAATCATGTCCTGTTGAGGGTGAATGCGCAGAAGGCCAGGTACTCGACTGCGTAGATTCTGATTGTTGCCCTGAATCATGGATTGGTGATGGATTTGCTGATTGTGAAGACCAAGCTTATGGTTGCGATTTAACATGTTATGAAAATGATGGTGGTGACTGTGATGGGACATCAACGACCGGCGGAACAACTGGTGGAACAACCGGTGGTGGTGGCGATGAATGTTCTGAGGGTTTTTGTCCTGAAGGCACCTACTGGGATGGAGTTTCTTGTTATGATTGTAGCTACTGTTTAGATACAGCTGATGATAGTGCATGTGATGCACCGTACGATTGCTGTGGTATGTGTGGTGGCTCATTTGATGGTGGATGCTCAAATTGTGAAGATGAAGGTTTAGTTACATGTTGGGATGGTTCTTGTGCTACTACTTTAGCAGATTGTCCAGAACAACCTGAAGTAGCAACTCCTGCTATTTGCGCTGAAGGGCTTAGCTTTGATCCAGGTGATGGCACTGGCCTTGCTCCTGCAGTAACAGTTACATGGGCTATAGATACCGTTTGTGGTGATGGTTTATGTGCTGGTGATGAAGATTACTACAATTGCCCAGAAGATTGCAATGCTCCTGGAGAGTGTGATCCTGGTTTTGTCCCAGATTGTGTTGATGATGATTGTTGTCCTGAATCATGGATTGGTGATGGATTTGAAGATTGTGAAGACCAAGCTTATGGTTGCGATCTAACCTGCTATGACAATGATGGTGGTGACTGTGGAGCCGGTGGTACAACAGGTGGTACAACAGGTGGTACAACAGGTGGTGGAACAGCTGCTTGTGAAGATTGTGAGTTTGATTGGTCTGCTTATGGATCTGAATGCTGTGATACAGCATGGGATGAGTTTGGTATTGACT